>NZ_JALXVO010000080.1:0-13312 GCF_025151705.1 Paenibacillus sp. p3-SID1389
GAGCGGCCCTCCAGCGCAGCGGCAAGGCGCTGCGCCGCATCGGCGAGCTCAGCCATCTCGCTACCCGATCCCCCGCCCCGAGAGTCATGCTCGTCGTCCCACTCCCTCACGGTCGGCCCGCCTACTCCATCCATCTGCATGGAGTATTGCCCCTGATCGCACACCTCCGCTTTAGCACCCAAACCTCTATTAATGCTCGATAAGGCTCTTTTTCCCGTGGCCCCGACCTTTTTCTCCATCCACATTCCCGTCCTCATCTCCCTTTCCGTATCCTTTTCTAATTCCAATGTGTCCTCAATCCGTCCCGTCAACCTCATTCCCATCCTGGGATCCCCGCTATTCCCGCTATGTATAAACATCCGTCCCCATGCCGTGACTTGGCCATCCTTCACCAGCCACCCCCGGTGCCGACCTACCAGGGCACCCTCATCTAACGGCTCAGCCGGATGAATCAGCCTAGCCTCCGCTTTGATTTCCTCCTGCAAGGTCCGCATCAAAAAATGATCCCATTCCCGCTTTGCCCACCGATCCATCTCACTGAACGCCTTGAAGGAATCTCTAGCCTCAACCGCCCAACCGAACGGTAACCCTTCCGATAATAAATAGATTGCGTGCGCCTCCCTATCTATCCACCACAACAAGTCAACGTGCAAATCCAAACTCGCACGAAGCTGCCATCCTGACTTAGTGCGTACGGCATACAGACTCCCTCTCACAATTTCCACCGTCCTCCTAATTTCTAACATCTTTATCCATATTTCAACAGTTTTCGGATAATTCCTCTTTTTCTGATCTTAGTTTTTTTCAATTTCAAAATTTCTCCGTTGCTTCGACTTCTTTCACCAAAATCCTCACACCTCATGTCGCATCTTGTACTCTATTAAGCGCCCATATTGAGGTACCCTAATGACCCCGAGATACCTATCGCCCCACAATAGAATTGGCTTCACGTAACGGAACTGAGTGACCTTATTTGCCTATTTCCCGGCTATTTCCCGGGATAACGGAACCTACAGACCTTATCCGGCCAAAAAGAAGGTAAAACTCCCACACATGATGCAAATAAGGTCTCCTCGTTCCGTTAAAATCCCCATTCTTGCAATCCCAGGCAAATAACGCCTCTGAGTTCCGTTAGAACGGCCACCACTTCGAGCCCAGGTGCACATTGCACTTCGCATATACCAGTTAGCTCATGTCTTCTAGGCACTGCTCGTAGCCCTCATTCTCAGTCGTGCTCATTACCCCCAACCAAGCCGCCTCACACCGCTGACCACCACCGTCCACCTCCAATGCCACTTTCTGATTTTCCTATTACAACCTCTTGTTACTGCTCTGCCTCCCACTTCCCGTCACCTTATTTACTCACCTTCACACCCAACCTCCTCAATCCCCCCCCCAACCGCATCCTTCTCTCCATCCACATCAATCTGGACCTCAGAGCTCCCCGCCGCCCCATCTCGCCTAAAAATGCAAAAAAGCACACTCCTCGGCTTCTCGCCATAAAGAGTGTGCTTCACACTTTAACCTGCGCATTGCTGTGCGCCTGCCTGGTCATATGTTGTTGTCCTTCCTGCAGCCACTGTCGTTCTTGAGTTCCGGAACCATCGATTCCAGACAAGGGATTACACGTGGACATATGGAATTTTGTCCGCCTCCCGCGGTACACGAAGGTCGATGCAGACCGGCGCGTCCTCGGCCACCATGGCCGCATGCGCTTCCACATCCTCTTGCTGCACCACCGCCAAACCGATGACGGTGAGCTCTATCCCGCCTTGCTTTTCGAGCTTCCGCAAGATCGCCAGCGTATCGTCCTGCGAGCTTTCGTCCAACACCGTTACCTGCAGGGATAAACCACGCAGCCGCGCATACCACGAGAGCGCCCGCAAATACCATTCCATTTGGTTCTCATGATTGCTCGTCACCAAAATATAATGAATCGCGCGATCCTTCCGTTTTCCCTGCCGAACCATTCCGTGCAAAACATGGAC
Organism: Paenibacillus sp. p3-SID1389; assembly: GCF_025151705.1. NCBI lineage: Bacteria > Bacillati > Bacillota > Bacilli > Caryophanales > Paenibacillaceae > Paenibacillus > Paenibacillus sp. p3-SID1389. Next base: position 1,989 of record NZ_JALXVO010000080.1, read on the forward strand.
CAACGCCGCAGCCAAGCCGTAGCTGAGAAGGATCCAGCCAATATAAGAAACCACCGTACCCACCTCCCTTATAGCGACAATATATGCCGCCGCCAAGAGGTCGGTTACTGGACTCGCACGGAAGGAGCCGCAGAGCAAGGTATATCAACAAATCCGTTAGCCTTCCACCCACTATGTATATTGGCCGGTGCCGTTCGTTCGAGAGGCGTTAATGATGCAACCGGGACACCAAATGCTGCCCAGACTCCGGATGTAACGGCAACATCGCCTCACTTTTCAAGATCATGAATAAAATGGTAACCCCGGCCACAAAGAGCCTCCCGCCCGAATCCCGCCAAGCCCTTCAAAACCAGCCACGGGACGGTTAGGCAATTTCGAGTGACCCAGCCCAGCTATCTTATAGGGTTACCCAGCCGAACTTAATCGCATTAATAACCGCTTGGGTGCGATCGTCGACGTCCATTTTTTGCAAAATACTGCTGACATGATTCTTAACCGTCTTCTCACTAATAAACAAATGTTCGCCAATCATCTTGTTGCTGCGGCCCTCCGCCATCAAGCGAAGCACTTCGGCCTCCCGGCGGGTCAGCGGGTTGTCGTCGCCGGCTACGAATTTCACGCCTGCTTCGCGGATCGCGGTATCCTCGGCAATCGCTCCCGTTTCGCTCAGGTATTCCATCCGGCGCAGCTGCTGAATCAATTTGCCCGTCACCTTCGGGTGAATGAACGCATTGCCCTCTGCCACCGTGCGAATCGCATTGATCAGGGACTCCGCCTCCATATCCTTGAGCAGGTAACCTGTCGCACCTTTGCGCAACGTTTCAAAAACATAGCTCTCATCGTCATGAATCGACAGAATGATGACCTTTACGTCCGGCAGCACCTCGCGCAACTCGGCCGTAGCGTCCACGCCGTTCAGCAATGGCATGTTAATGTCCATCAGTACGATTTCCGGCTGAAGCTGCAAGCAGCTTTCCAGCACCTGGGCGCCGTCGCCGCATTCGCCAACGACTTCGATGTCTTCCTCCATATTCAAAATCCGCTTCAGACCCTCACGAAATAACTGGTGATCGTCCGCCAGGAGAACTTTAATCACTTGTCTGGTTCCACTAGTAAGACTATCCATCCTGGTACTCCTTTCTCTTATCTGAGTTGGTTGGGATATGAATGATGATTTTCGTGCCCAAGTTGGCCGCCGATTCAATTTCCATCCGGCCTTCGAGCAGCTCCACTCTCTCCCGCATGCCTATTAATCCAAAATGTGTATGCTCTTTCGTCTTCTGTTCCAGCTGATCCACTTTGAAGCCTAACCCGTTGTCGGTTACCACAATACGGATCATTTGTGCCTGGTACGTGATTTCAACGCCTACATAAGTTGGAAAAGCATGCTTCGCCGCATTGGTCAACGCTTCCTGCACCAGTCGGAAGATCGCTGCCTCCATCGGAGAGGACAACCGGTGCTCTTTGCCCCGGGTTTCAAAGGTTGCTCTTATCTTCGTTTTTTCTTCGTAGTCATGAACATACTTCCGCAGCGTCGGAATCAATCCCAGATCATCCAATGCCATCGGCCGCAGGTTGAAAATAACCTTCCGCATTTCTTCCAAACTCGAGCGGACCTGTGCTTTCAAATCTACTATTTCGTCCTGCACTAGTTTAAATTCCTGCTTAGCAAGCATTCTTTCTACAATTTCCGTCCTTAGCACTAGATTGGCCAGAAGCTGGGCAGGACCGTCGTGAATCTCGCGGGAGATACGTTTTCGCTCCTCTTCCTGAGCCAAAATAATCTTCAATCCGATCAATTGACGGTTCTTCGCAGATTCCAAAATCCGGGTCACTTGTCCTAATTCACCGGAAAAGTACTCCAGCACGACGCTCATCTGCGAACTGATCGTCTCGGCGCGCTCCACCGACTTCTCCACGTTCCGCGCACGCTTCTGCAGTTCATCACGTCGAGCCTTCAAATACATTTCCTTCTCTCGGTAGATGAGCAGGTCGAGCTGGAGCTGAGTTGCCTTTTCATAGGCTTGCTTAATATCTTCCTCGGTATAACGCACGAAGTCCCGGCTGACTTCCGTCAGCCGGATGCGGGATTTTCGGTAGTTGACCTCAAGTTGATCAACCTTCTCTACCGTTTCCGCCGTTTCCTTCATGACATTCTGTAACTCATTATTGAGCATCTTCAGCTCATTCCGGGCCGAATCTAGTATTTCCAGGATCTGCAGCTTGCTATTTTCCAATACGCTTACGGCGTTATTAATAACGCGATCTATGGCATCCGCTTGAAAATCCACACAATCCTTCTCCGTTTCTTAGTCCAAATAGTCCCAGACTAATCATATCATGATTCGAGGGTAATGGATTTGGTTTTCTGCTCCCAATTTACGCCAATTCCGAGCTGTTCAGAGACCAAACGTAATGGGACTAAAGTCCTTCCATTGACAATAATTGGCGCGACTTCCGCTTTGGAAGAGACCCCATTTAGCAAAAATGCCTTCTGCCCCACCGTCAGCTCCAACACCATAGTACCGCGGGTTACCGTGATTTTTTTGGCTGCCCCGTTCCATGCTGCGTTCCCGCCAAAGACGTCCAGCACGTACTTGATCGGCACGTAGGTCGTATTGTCCTTAAGCAATGGAGCAACTTCCAGGTTTTGCTTCTTCCCGTTAACCGTCATCGACTTCTGGCCGATCACCATGACAGCCTTCGCACTTGGGAAGTCCGGGTTGCTGCCGCCGGCTGCAGGAGCCGTAAACCGTACATTGTCAAAAGATACGCTGCCTGTCAGCGCCCGTTCGTCCTGGCCTTCTTCGACGTTTACGACATAAAGCCGCTTCAGCTTTGCCGGGAATTTGATGTTACCCGCGGTCAGATCCGCCGTCAGCGTCTTCCAACCGGTGTAATCCATCGGACGCGCGAGGTCGATGTAAACTGGCTTGCCGTCCGCGTCAGACAACTCGGCGCGCACCCAGTTCAGACTCGCATCGCCTAGCACATCCACCGTCAAGGTCGTTGCGTTGTCCGGGATCGCTCTGCCGCTCGTGCCGTTAAATTGGGCATAAGCAAACTTGCTGCCGGAACCGCCGGTCAAATCGTAATCTAGCTTCAACACCTTGGAGTTGGCGCGCTCGCCGGTTCCTTGCACAATGCTTACCGATCCTTTCGCTTCAGCCGGAAGACCGGTGAAGGAAATCGGGTAGGCGACGTTTTCGAAGCTTTCCCAGATCGTTTCGGTGGAAGCAGACAGCACGACCGGTGTTCCGTTAAAGCCGTCATAGACGGGCGTCGCATACGCAAACTTCGCCCCATTGTTCACGGATTGGACTGTCAGCACGCCGCCTTGTACGCTAGCTTTCATACCGCTGAACGTCCATTTCACCGATTCCGCTGGAACGTCGACTGTACGTCCGTCCTTCAGCTTCGCGGTGACAGCCACTGTGACGCTGGTTCCTGCTTGCAGCGGAGCAAACGTTGTGCCCGGCGTCAGGCTTTCCAGGTCCGTGCCGCCCAGCACCTTCACGTCCATGCTGGATTTGGCTTGCCCGCTGGTGGCGGTAATTTTGGCGGTGCCCGCCTTCACGCCTTTAAAGCCGCTGCCGGTCCATACCACGTTGCCGTTGCTGGCTTGCCACGAAGCTTGGATCCCGCTCGTATCGATCGGATTGTAGTACGTATCGTATCCTTTCAGGGCATACGGCACAGTTTGCCCGATGAACAACGTGGAGGAGCCGCTGACTTTGAGACCAAGCAGCGAACCTTGCGGTGCCGTCGTAAATACGCCAAGCCCGTTGGCAACCGCACGTTGCCCCGCCGCCCCATTGGACGTCGTAAAAGTGAGCTGCGGCGTCGTTTCCGCCAGCGGCCGCGTGACCATCGTTGTGGAGCCGCCGCCGTCCAGGTTCAAGCCTTTCCAGACACCGATTCCCGTCATGAAGCCTTGCAGCTCCTTCAGGGTAAGACCGGTGCTGTTGCTGTTTTTCTCGGCGGTAATGATATAGGCCGTTTTCCCGTCTTTGGAGTAACCTACTGCGGTCCGTGCCACGGCGCTGCCTCCGCTGATCGATGTCGTTGAACGGGTAAACGCCGACGCTTTGCCTTGGTCAACCAGCAGCGTGTGGCCGCCGATCATCATTTTCAGATCCGCCGGGTCTACGAGTTGCCCGTCAGTCAAAGATTGCAGTTGATAGACTGCATCCACGCGCTGACCGACTTGCAGGTGAGCAGCTACATAGTCCGCCGCCGTACCATGCGCACGCAAAATATACCCATCCGCCGGCACCGGTCCCGGAATCGCCGCTTTGATAGAGATCTGCGTAATCACGCCGCCTTGCACCAGCACCTCGGTTGGGGTCGTTGCGCTGGCCGCTGGACGTTCCTCCGCTTTCCAGGCACTCGTATAAATAAACATCTTATTCACGTGGCTGTAGGCCTTGTCCGGCTCAGTCATATAGGATTCCTGATTAATACCAGCGAGCGGGAACGTCGAACCGTCCTCGGCGAACACCGTGCCGCTGAAGCCAAAACGGTCGATCAGCGGGGTCCCGTCATTCCGCACGGCAAAAGCATACATCCCCTGCAACTGAGCCGGGCTGGTGACGACTGTTCCTTTCGATACAGCCGGTCCCATCGGAACGCCTTGGCCGCCGGTCGCAAAGAAATCGCCGTTTACCCCGGCGACAGCCCCGGTTTCCTTGACCATCCCTTCCACGCTTTGTCTCGTCGTTACTTGTCCCCCTTTGCCGGTCATCACGTCCAATTGGACGTAAGGATTCGTCAAATCCACCTCAATCACATCGGTCAGCACCTTCACCGGTTTGCCCGACCGGGTTACCGTGTACTCGTATTTCACGAGCTTGGCCCCCGACGTGATCATTTCTTCGCTAAGCTTCACCGTTTGGCTTGCTGCCGCTTCCGCAGTCAAAGCCGGTCCCGCGATCGGCCCTACGCCAATCACGGGTTGAATCCATATCAATCCCGCCAGCGTGACGAGCGCGATGCGTTTGCCGCTCTTTGCCACCAGATGGGCCAATTTCGAGTTTTGACGTACGACAACTTCCAGATCCGTATTCACTTGGGTTTGGTTTCTTCCGGTTTCGTCTCTTCTGACTACCATTTTGTTAGACAACTCTCCCATCTGTTCATGCTTCTAACACGCTTCTATAAAGCTAGTCCCTTATTAATAGACTACTTTTAAGCCGAAAAGTTACGAAATTTAGCAAGATTGTTAAAGGAACCTATCAATTTCTTTAACTTTTGTGGAATATCTATGTGGGTAATGTGGATATTGGGGATAAATTCTGTGGAAAACTAGGATAACTTTTGTTCGTTACTCCTATCGGATGTGCTTATCTTCTGTGGATAATGTGGATTTGGTAGATAACTTGTGAGCAAAAAAAATCCCGACACCTGGGTTCCTCCCCTAGTGCCGGGAAACATTGTGGATTAAATGTAGTTCAGTTTATCCAGAACACGTTTCAGCATGACCGCCGCTTGCGCACGTGTCGCATTGCCTTGCGGCTGGAACGTATTTGTCGTCACACCTTGAATGATGCCTTCCTTCACGGCTTTAGCCACCGTGTCCTTGGACTGGATCTTCGCCGCATCCTTGAATTTCGTCAACGTTGCCGCACTGGCTCCGTTCATTGACGTATTGTACCCGGCGTATTCCATCGCCCGCACCATCATCAGCGCCATTTGCTCCCGCGTGATGTTGCTGTTTGGCTTAAACGTGCCGTCCGCGTTACCGTTGATAATCCCGGCCTTCGCTGCCGCCCCGATATACGCCGCCGTCGTTCCGGAAGAAACGTCCGGGAAGCGACGGGCATAGGATTCATCTCCAGTCAGTCCGAGGCCTTTTGCAATGTAGACCGCAAATTCAGCACGGGTGATTTTTTTCTCCGGTTCAAACTTCGACCCCGAAGCAGCCGTTACGATCAAGCGACTGGCCAACTCATTAATGTCCGCACGAGCCCAATGCTTGGTCGTGTCAGAGAAGTAACTGTAGCCCACCGCCGGACCAACTACAGCATTGCCGTTAATCTTCCCGTTAAAGATGATTGCACTGCCGCTAGTTGTTGTTTTAGACGGAACAAAAGATACGGTTTGTGTATTTACGTCATATTTCATAAGCAAAAATTGACCATTAGGCGAAGTATTTGTCGCTCGGAAGTAAAGTTGTCCGTTGTGGGACACCTCTACCGCGTTTTGCGAATTCACTCCGTTAAATGCTGACACATAGATTTGCACCGGGTCCGTCATCGGGGTTGTTGTGACGCCATTACTGTAGTTCGTCCCCGGTAATTGTGCTTTCGTGACCGTCTCCAGTTGAATGGTAAGATAAGCTGAGTTTAATGCACTGACATTAAGCAACCTGGAAATTTCGGTAAACGGAATCTTTTCCACCGGCAATTCATACATCACATGATTATATTTGACCATAAACGAAGCCGTTTTTCCTCTACTATAAACATCCATCAGTGCACTAAGTGGAACAGCCACTTCTGCTGCTTTCTCGGTAGAAGGTACCTCAAATACCACTTTGCGGACTGAAGCGTTGCTGTCTACTAAATATCTAAAGGCCGTCTGCAGCTTGGTATTATCGATTGTATATTTTTTTGTTCCTGCGCCTAAACGCGACCGGCTGTCAGTAGCTTGGGCCGTATTCACGTTTAACAGATATCCACTAACTCCGAACTGAGCATTACTCATGACGGTCAGATAATCCGGTTGGACCCCGTTTGGCGTTGTAGACTGACCACCCATTAAGTTTTGTACCGATAAATTATTAAAGCTTTTTATCATGTTGCCCAGATTATCATATAAAGGTGCCGCACCTGTCAGATAGGACAATGTTACGACCTGCCCGGCTGTTACAGCAGAGCTCAGTTTCAGGATGACCGTATTGCCACTAATAGTCGCGGATTGAACCCCACGGTTCACGTTATCCACATTTACGTAGAATTGATTAACCGGAACATATGACGCCGACTTTAATGTAGAATTGAACGTTATGGTTAGCGTATCTCCCGTGACCGTGGCTGAACGAACCCCCTCAACTACGGTACTGTATGTTACCGGCTGCAGGTTGATGTAACCCGCCAGGTTTCCATTTAGATCCGCGATGCCACCTGTACCCGATACATAAGATAACGTTACGTTCTGATCTTTTGTAAATGACGAAGCCAAGGTTAGGATCACTTGGTTGGATACAATTTCAACACCTGTGACATATACCGGTGCATTATTAACCAGTATCGAAAATTGGCTTTTTAACGGTGTCGGGCTGGTACGCAATGCTTCATTATACGTTAAGATCACTTTGTTGCCAGAACCCTCAACCCCTTGAAATACAGGTGCCACTGAATCATATGTGTTGCGAACAAAGTAATCGGTGAAGCCCGCGATATCAAAACCGCGGTAATCCTGCAGTGGATAAGAACCTGGTGTATAGGATACTTTGACAACATCACCGTTCGAAATCAAGCTGGACAAATACAGCGTAATGGTTGAGCCGCTATGGGATAGACTACTTATCCCCCTGGAACTTCCATTAGCCGTAACCGTGAATTGTTGATAAGCATAACTCGAAGGGCTCTTAAGTGAATCACTAAAATACAACGTGACCGTGTTGCTTGTTGCATACCCGTCTTTTGGCTTCGGCATAACCGAGTCAATCCCGTTAGTAACTACTTTTCCGGTGAAGGCAGCCGCAGCATTTCCGGCTACATCCCGAATCCCCGAAGTGCTACCCGTATAACTGATTTTCACATCCTGCCCAACAGCTACACCAGTCTCTAGGTTTACATATACAGCATCCCCGGATACGGTAACATAACTAATCCGACGTGTTTCTCCATTCACCGTCACTGTGAAATAGGAAGTGGGCAAATTTGAAGTGGACAGCAATGGCTCATTGTACAATAATCGAATAGCTGTGTTGCTATACATCGTTGCGCTTTGGAGTACGGGTGCAGTTTTATCAGGAGCAGCAGTTTGGAAGCTCCAACGATTACTTCCACTTATTCCTGCATAATAAATTAATGTATTCTGAGCATCGTAAATCCCGTTCCCCGCAATTTCAATATAATAACTAGTACCCGCCTCCAGCGTTGAACTTGTTGGATAGATCGTCACAAGATTGGAACTCGCCGACACCGTAATAGGTACGATTGCATTGTTGCTAGATTTTTTAAGCGTAATTCCCCCATTTGCAACACCAGGATTCAATCTAATATTTCGGTTAAACGTAATCGTTGGTTTGGTGTTAATGCTGACATTCGTACTCCCATTGCCCGGACTAAAGGATGCAGATAGTGCCGTCGTTGAAGATTTGGCTGTCGTAAAAGACCAGCTATAGGCTGCCGTAGTTTCACCGCTTCCTTCGATGGTAAAAGCATCCTCAGGCAAAGAAACGGTGTACACTGTGTTATATTGCAATAAAGTTGGCGGCGTCAGTACAATAGATTCTTTATAGGTAGATTCCGTAACGGTAACTTCTTTTTTATCCGTCACTCCACCCGCACTGGTGGAAATCGTATACATCTGCGTGCCGTTTGTCTTGATTTTTGCCCCCGGAACACGGATCTGCAGTTTGATGTCAACTGGAACATTCGTAGAACCGTTCGCGGGAACGACAGTAGGTAATGGTGCAGTGGCACTTGCCGCGCTCGCAACGTCCTCTTCCCATACTCCTATGAACATGTTAAATATCATCGCAATAACAATCCATAACGATAGTTTCTTTTTCATTTCCTTTCCCCTTCCCCGGTTGCAATCATATATGTAAAGTAAAAAATGATACGAGTTCAAGACATACCTATAATTAATAACGGCAAAAGGTAGCAGCGAGTTTAGAATTCAGGGAATAAAAAAGGATACTCACCCAAATAGATGAATATCCTTGTCTTAAACAATATACAATTACAGCCCTGCTTGTGCCTTCAACAACTCGGCCTTGTCCACTCTTTCCCAAGGCAGATCGATGTCCGTACGGCCAAAATGACCATATGCGGCGGTTTGACGGTAAATTGGGCGACGCAGGTCCAGCATGCGGATAATTCCGGCCGGGCGAAGGTCGAAGTTCTCACGCACGAGCTCCACCAGCTTCTCTTCCGGCACTTTACCGGTTCCATACGTATCGACGTTGATGGATACCGGGTTGGCAACCCCAATCGCATATGCCAATTGGATTTCCACTTTATCAGCCAGCCCTGCAGCAACTAGGTTTTTCGCTACGTAACGAGCGGCATACGCTGCCGATCGGTCTACCTTTGTCGGGTCTTTCCCCGAGAATGCTCCGCCGCCATGACGGGCATAACCGCCATACGTATCCACAATGATTTTGCGCCCGGTTAAGCCGGCATCCCCTTGAGGTCCGCCAATGACGAAACGACCCGTCGGGTTAATAAAATATTTCGTATCCCCGTCCAGCAACTCCGCGGGAACGACAGGGAGGATCACATGCTGCTTAATATCTCTTTGAATTTGATCCAAAGTAATTTCCTCAGCATGCTGCGTAGATACGACAATCGTGTCTACACGTTTTGGCTTGCCATCAATATATTCAATCGTCACCTGGGTTTTGCCGTCGGGACGAAGATAGTCAAGCGTACCGTCTTTACGCACTTCGGAGAGGCGTCGTGCAATCCGATGCGACAGAGCGATCGGAAGCGGCATTAGCTCCGGCGTTTCGTTCGTGGCAAACCCAAACATTAAGCCCTGGTCGCCAGCCCCGATATTTTCCGTTTCTTTATCGACCTGAGCCTGATCGCGACTCTCCAGAGCTGCATTAACGCCTTGCGCGATATCAGCAGACTGTTCGTTCAGCGACGTCAACACGGCGCAGGTACTGTAGTCAAAACCGTATTTTGCACGAGTATAACCAATTTCCTTAACCGTCTTACGAACGATCGCCGGAATATCAACATACTCGGATTTCGTACTGATCTCCCCGATGACCAGCACCAACCCGGTGGCTACAGACACTTCACAGGCTACCCGAGCATAAGGGTCATTTGCCAAAAAAGCATCAAGTACCGCGTCGGAAATTTGGTCACAAATTTTATCCGGGTGCCCTTCAGTGACAGACTCGGAAGTAAATAGGTGTCGCCCTTGTACGGACATAGTTTCAACCTCCCTTGGATAGTATGGCTATAGCCTGTCTATCCAATACAATATAAAGCCCAAGCAAAAAATGAACCTTTCCCAAATCGGAAAAGGTTGGATTCACATCCTCAAAGGAAATAGTATCGCATTTGCCAAGTCATGTCAAAATAATTCATGACTTTTAGAATAATTTATAGGATGAAGTTCCGTTCGGCATGCGCGATGAGGCGTTTCGTAATTTCCCCGCCGACAGAGCCGTTTTCGCGGGATGTCAGAAGTCCCCAGCCTCCGGCAGAGCTTTGCCCGCTGCCAATAGCACCTAATTCCCCAGCGAATTCCGTATCCGCTCCAGCTCCTGCCGCGCCATACCCTACAGGCAAACCAAACTCAGCGGCAATTTCATATTTCCATTGCTGCAAGACTTGACGACTTTCCGGTACGATTTTCCGATTGCCTCTTGCCATAATCCAGACACCTCCTGATAAATTGGTTTCAGGAGTAGCATGGCCTCACTGCATCTTCGTTACGCTCAGGAATGATTGTCTGTGCTGCCCAATCCTGCCATATGGCAACCGGGGCCGCCTACGGACTATTTAATTTGGTACCCGCCCCGTACCATGACCGTTAAGTTGTGGGTGTCGCCTTCCTGAACCTGAATCCCACGGCCTTCCCTTGGGAAAGACAACAGGTGGTTGTTCGTAACCGTCCCGCCATTCGGAATATCCTTCCCGTCAGTGAGGTCTGCGACACCATTAGCATCCGCACTATATACTACAGCTTTACCTGCGCGAACAATAAACTCCGCCCCTGGAGAGGCAATAAGGATCTTGCCTGGTTTGACTTCCACGATTTTAATTCCTTCGTTGCTGGAACTGCTGTCAGAATCTCCAGCGGAAGGTGCGCTTGGTGAACTGGATCCTCCATTCCCAAGAGCTTGCTGAATGGCTTGATCCACATAACTCTTCGTAACCACGGGATCATCTGCGGTCCCTGGCGTCGTCCCAGCCCCTTCCGCTTGCATATTCAGCAGCGATCCTGCCCAAACACTGCCGCCAATCAATACCACGGCCGTTGCGATTTTCCAACCCGTCTTCATCATGTTCCTCCTCTATGACTCTGTTATTGTCTATGATAGAGGTTTTGGTAGAAAGGAACAAGCCCAAATCCGGAGGGATTTGGGCTTGCTTCAAATGGATGTTAGCGATTCGAAGAAGAAATATAAT
>NZ_JALXVO010000081.1:0-12739 GCF_025151705.1 Paenibacillus sp. p3-SID1389
GTTTGTTGTTGGCACGAATACGGCGAATTACCGGCGGTCTACCAATGGAATATTGGATTTGTAAAACTGGGACGGCCCATCCAAGCGGAACGTCCCGGTTGCTTCTTCCCCTTTCAAGGACAGCTCCTCTTCAAAAAAAACAGCCTGCATTTTGTCAATCCAAAATGGGTAGGCTTCATTGTCCATGGGAATATCATATGGACCCGGCTCGGATACGATGTTCAGTACGGGAACACCGCTCATGCCGCAGCCGCAGTTTTCCGTATCGTAGACGAGGCGGAGCAAGCCAGGCTGGCCAGCTAACTTGTCGTCGATCATTTTTTTGGCCGTTGCGTTAAGCGTGATTTTCATAAGGAAGAGGCAACTCCTTTACATCAAAATAAAATTTCAATAAAAATTAACGAATTCGTCTACTTAAAATTTGATTATACGTTTAGTTAAAAGTATCATCAAGAGTAGCAACTATATTTCACCAGTAAAGGCGGAGTTGTCATGAAACAGGAAACGGTTGAGAAATGGGAGCTCTTTCGGGAGCTTCTGCAGAAGATTCATGCATACGGGGAAGCGGTCGCGCTGATGAACTGGGATTTACGCACCGGTGCACCGCGCAAAGGGGCGGAGACCCGGGCAGCGACCATCGGATTGTTGTCCACGGAAGCTTTTAAGCTGCAAACGTCAGCCGAGATGGGCGAGTACTTAGCTTATTTGAACCAGCCTGCCGTCCTGGAGGAATTGGATGATGTGAAGCGCCGGATGGTGCTCGATGTGCAGGAGGAATACGACCGAAGCGTCAAGATTCCGCCGCAGAAATTCCGCGAATATACAGAGCTGACGGCCCATGCTGAAACGGTGTGGGAAGACTTTAAGGAGAACAGCGATTTTGCCGGATTCGAGCCTTATTTAACGAAAATTGTGGCAAAGATTCAGGAGTTTATCGACTACTGGGGTCCGAAGGCTACGCGTTATGATACGTTACTACATATGTATGAACCGGACCTGACTACGGAGAAACTCGATCAAGTTTTTGGCCAGCTGCGCGATCGACTCGTTCCCTTGGTTGAGGCGGTAGCTGGAGCGAAGAATAAGCCGGAAGCTCCATTCCTGAACCAGCTGTATGATAACCAGCAGCAAGCGAAGTTTAGCCGGTTCCTGCTCGAACAAATCGGCTACGATTTTGCAGCTGGACGGATTGACGAAACGGTTCACCCGTTCCAAACCACGATCAACCATGGCGACGTGCGGATCACTACCAACTACAAGCAGGATGATGTCGCCAGCGCCATCTTCAGCTCCTTGCATGAGGGCGGGCATGCGCTTTACGAGCAGAACGTATCGGTGGAGCTGGCCGGAACGCCGCTGGGCCAAGGAACGTCGATGGGGATCCATGAGTCCCAGTCCCGTTTCTGGGAGAACTTCGTTGGGCGCAGCCTGCAATTCTGGCAACGGTATTTCGGCGAGTTGCAGCAGCATTTTCCAGAACAGCTTCAAGGGGTTACGCCGGAGCAGTTCTTCCGCGGCATCAATCGTGTAGAGAACTCCTTAATCCGGATTGAAGCGGATGAGCTGACTTATAACTTGCATATTATTATCCGTTATGAGATTGAGAAGATGCTCTTTAATGAAGGGTTGCCGGTCAGCGAGCTGCCGAAAGTCTGGAATGAGAAATACCGCGACTATCTCGGCTTGACTCCGCCTAACGACGGGCTTGGCGTTCTGCAGGACGTACACTGGTCGGCCGGTCTGTTTGGGTACTTCCCATCCTATGCGCTTGGCAACATGTATGCTGCCCAAATCGCCAATACGCTGCGGAAAGAGCTGCCGCAATTTGAAGAACTCATCGCCGAAGGGAACTTCCAGCCGATCAAGGAATGGTTGACCGACAGAATCTACAAATACGGCAAGAGCCGGAAACCGTCGGAGCTGATCCTTGCGGTCACCGGCGAAGAGTTAAACCCGGACTATCTCGCAGATTATCTAGAACAGAAATTCAAAAGCATTTACGGCATCTAAAGCGATGCCGGTCGAAAGCTGCCCCTAAGGCGGATTCATCCGCTCTTAGGGGCAGCTTTTTTTCGTACATCGAACTTGGAACGCCCCGGCACGGCTTAACCTTTTGTTAGGCCATCGCATAGTATTTAGTGTATCTTCTGGCCAACCGCTAGACATCGATTGGCTATGAAACCCCATTTAGAAGGAGAGGTGAATGGCATGAACAACGTAAGAAAGGGGTTATGGATCGCGCTCATCGTCCTCCTGACCGCAGCGCTAAGCGCTTGTGGAGGAAGCGGCAAAGCACAAAAGGTCAAAATCGGGGAAGTCACCCGTTCCGTATTTTATGCCCCTCAGTACGTCGCATTGGAAAAAGGTTTCTTTAAAGAAGAAGGACTGGACGTGGAGCTGCAAACAACGGCGGGTGGTGACAAAACGATGACGGCATTGCTGTCGGGGGCCATCGACGTGGCGTTGGTCGGAGCCGAGACGTCGATTTACGTGTATCAGCAAGGCTCCACAGATCCCGTGATCAACTTCGCTCAATTGACGCAAACCGACGGTACCTTCCTGGTTGCCCGGGACTCCGCCGAATTTGATTGGGAGATGTTGAAGGGGAGCGTCTTTCTGGGTCAACGGAAGGGAGGCATGCCGCAAATGGCGGGCGAGTTCACCCTGCGCAAGCACGGGATCGATCCACATCAGGATCTGGAGTTAATCCAGAATGTGGACTTCGCCAACATCACGGCTGCATTCATATCGGGAACGGGACAATTCGTTCAGCTGTTTGAACCCCAAGCCTCCATCGTGGAGAAGGAAGGGAAAGGATACGTCGTCGCTTCCTTTGGTACGGAGAGCGGCAGGCTGCCCTATACGGTATTTATGACCAAGCAGAGCTATATCAAGGATCATTCGGAAATCGTCCAGAAGTTTACGAATGCGATTCATAAAGCCCAACGCTGGGTTCAATCGCATACGCCGGAAGAAATTGCCGAGACGGTTGCGCCTTATTTTAAAGATACGGACATGGAGATCTTGGTCAGCTCGATCAAGCGGTATCAGGAGCAGGGAAGCTATGCAGAAACGCCGGCTTTGGCGGAGGACGCCTGGAACAACCTGCTTGACGTGATGGAAAGCGCCGGAGAACTCAATGAACGGGTGGAAGCGGATAAGCTGGTGGATAACAGCTTTGCCGAGCAAGCCGTCAAATCCGTCAAATAACATGAACGTGAACGGAAAAGGAGCGTGAGCGCTTTTGCCATCTGTCGTGGAACTGAAAAACCTAGATCTGGTCTACGTGACGGACCGGGAGGCCGTCCTCGCCTTGCAAGGGATGAATTTAGCGGTAGAGCCTGGCGAATTCATCAGTTTGGTTGGTCCCAGCGGTTGCGGAAAGACCACGCTTCTTTCCGTCATGGCTGGTCTGCTGGCCCCATCCCGGGGAGAGGTGCTCCTGCACGGCAAACCGGTAACGGGCCCCACCCCGCAGGTGGGGTATATGCTGCAGCAGGATTACTTGTTCCCGTGGCGGACGATTCTGAGCAATACCGTACTGGGGTTGGAACTGACCGGAAGGTTAACGCCGGAAAGTGTGGAGCACGCGCGGGCGTTGCTGGCCGAAATGGGGCTCGGCGATACCGCGAAATTGTATCCCCATCAGCTGTCGGGCGGAATGCGCCAACGGGTGGCCCTTGTGCGAACGCTGGCGACCGATCCGGAGCTGCTGCTGCTGGATGAGCCGTTCTCAGCGCTGGACTACCAGACGAAGCTACAGCTGGAGGATTTGGTGTGGGGGACGCTAAAGCAGCGGAAGAAAACGGGGGTACTGGTGACCCACGATCTATCGGAGGCGATCGCGGTCAGCGATCGGGTGATCGTGCTGGCCCCCAGACCAGGGCGAATTCGCAGCATGTACGAGATCCCGGAGAATATCCAGAAAGCCCAGCCGTTTTATGCCCGGGAGGCCGAAGGCTTCAATGAACTATTCCATGAAATCTGGCGCGATCTGGAGACGTCGGAAAGGAGGGATAGCCATTGGCACCGCCCGTGACGAAACCGGCCGCTTCAGAAGCCTGGCTGCAGGAGAAATGGCAGCAATACCGCAAACGCAAACGTCAGATGAGCCGTTACGTGCTGAGTGTACAGATCTTAATCCTCGTGTTGTTTGTGGGATTATGGGAGCTTGCAGGCCAATTGAAATGGATTGATGTACTGATCTTCAGCTACCCGTCCAAGGTAGGACGGCAGATCGTGAAGGATGCGCTAAGCGGAGAATTGTGGCCGCATCTGGCGATGACGGTTGGTGAAACGGCAGTAGGTTTCCTGCTGGGGACCCTGATCGGCACATTGCTTGCCGTGCTGATTTGGTGGTCACCGTTTCTATCGCGTGTGCTGGATCCTTACATGGTCGTGTTTAACAGTATGCCGAAGGTGGCGCTGGGCCCGATCTTTATCGTCCTGTTTGGCGCCGGCTTCACGGCAATTGTGGTCACGACGTTATCAATTACGGTGATTGTAACCACCCTCGTCGTCTTTAACAGCTTCAACGAAGTTGACGCGAACTTTGTCAAGGTGATTCGCACGTTTGGGGGGAGCCGGCGCGACGTGTTTTTGAAGGTAATCCTGCCGGCTTCGTTTCCCACCATCGTGTCTACGTTGAAGGTGAATGTGGGGATGGCTTGGGTCGGGGTCATCGTCGGGGAGTTCCTCGTTGCCAAAATCGGGCTCGGTTACCTGATCGTCTACGGGTTTCAAGTGTTTAACTTCACCCTGGTGCTGTCGAGCCTGGTCATCATCGCCATCGTGGCGACGGCGATGTATCAGTTGGTCGTCTATATCGAAAGGAAGCTGGTAAGGGAGCGGTAACGCTCCCTTTTTGCATTCGAGCAGGAGGAGGGAGCTTCGCCGTAGTCTTTACCTGATTATACCGTTTCGACCGTTGAACAGAGCTGGGACGAATGAAATATATCTGATTGTGTGGGAGCGTGAAATCAAGTAGGATATTTTCATAGATCGCTTTCGACAAAAAGGGTGAGAATTCATGGGTTTTCGAGTGATCAAAACGGCCATTGCCACGCTAATGGCAATATTTATTGCGGATGCCTTAGGGGTGCCTGGTGCCAATTCGGCGGGACTGCTGGCGATTTTAGGGGTCGACGTCACCCGCAAGCGCAGCCTGGCATCGATAACGGCACGTTTTTTTGCTTCAACTTTGGGGTTGTTGCTTGCTTTTGGCATCTTCTACTTCCTCGGGTTTCATATTTGGGTGCTGGCCATTTACATCCTCGTCGCTTTCCCATTGATCGCTCGCGCGGGCTTCAAGGAAGGGATTGTGACCAGCTCCGTTGTCGTGTTCCGCGTATTCAGCGGCGGGGAGATCTCCTGGCACGTGCTGTTAATCCAGGTGGAGCTGCTGATCATTGGGTTGGGTTCGGCCATGGTCGTTAATTTTCTGTACATGCCCAAAACGGAAGACAAGCTGCTGGAAACTCGGCGTGAGGTGGATGCCTTGTTTTCCCGTATCTTTCAAGAGATTGCCGCTTCGCTGAACGATCCCTATCGCTTATGGGATGGCAAGGAGATCACCGATGCGGCCCGAAAGATCGATGAGGGCTACGCGCTCGCGAAGCGGGCAGCCGAGAACCAGATGATCTCGCCCAACGAGGCGTGGACGGCGTATTTTATCATGCGCAAAGAGCAGTTAAGCCGGATCGAAGGGATGCTGGAGCTGATTTCGCAAGTATATCAACGTATCCCGCAAGGCGAATTTGTGGCCGTGTTGTTTGACCGGCTTAGCGTGGATGTAAATCAAGAGGAATATACGGGGATTACGGAGCAGATGCTTACGGAGCTGGAGGAGGAGTTCAAGAAAATGGAGATGCCTTCAACCCGTGAGGAATTTGAAATGCGTTCAGCCATTTTGCAGCTGTGCCGGGAACTTTCCTTATATCTGGCTGTCTCCAAAAAAAATAAAGCCCCCATTCCACGAATAGCGGAGAAACGGGGAGCAAAACGAAAACAGGCGTCGATAAAATAGTTGTCACCCTAGACGAATGTCCTGCATACACTTGTATTGAATGATGTATGGAGGAGGTTCTAACATGTCATTGAAATATCAAAGTAGAGAGATCATCACGAAAGCGATCTGCGGCAAAGGTCGTAAGTTCTCTACCGTAACACATACCGTGACTCCCCCTCATAAACCGTCGAGCATCCTGGGGGCCTGGATCATCAACCACCAGTACGAAGCGGTCGCTGCGGGAGACGGAATTGAAGTTATTGGTACTTACGATATTAACATCTGGTATTCGTACGACAAAAACTCGCAGACTGAGGTCGCCAAAGAAACGGTATCTTATGTTGAGAATGTTCCGCTGAACTACTTGGATTCCAGACACCGTTCGTCGACGGTGGAAGTGTCCGCAGAAGCCACGCAGGAACCGAGCACCGTCGAAGCCACCGTATCGGGAGACGGCCGCGTATCCATTCGGGTGGAACGCGAATTCGCGGTGGAACTGGTTGCCGAAACGAAGTTGAACGTGCTTGTTGTGCCGAGCAGCGGCATCGATGACAAGGACTACGATTTCGGCTCCGAGCTCGGCGATTATGAAGATTTGGATCCGGATCTCCTCGACGACGAACTGTAATTCGAGAAGGAAGCAAGAAGGCAAAGGGGTAAGTACCAACTGTTTCAGTGTACACTGTAGCATATGCGGCAGGGGCGTCGTCGAAGAGGGCGGCTGCCCTCTTTTTGTTTTTATTTTTTTGAAAAAACCTCTAACGAAGACAGGGGATGAACTCAGTGGTGAAGGATGAGCACCTCGTACTAAAAATCCGTCTGGACTCCAGCGCGTTCAAAGCTCGGCTACTGCAGGCGTTGGAACGTATGGGCAGCCCCTACCGGGTGTTGAAAGGACCGGAATCGTCCAGCGGGTCGTTATCACGCGCCTATTCGAGTTCCGGCGGGAAGCCAGCGGGCGCTGCTCCGGGAAAACGGCTCGCGCGAGCCGCAGCAGATGCTTCCCAATGGATCTACTATGGCCGCGAGGAGGCGTATTGGGGCGGCCGGGTACAAGAGATCGTGCTGGGCCGGCCGATGCACTCGCTGGAAGACTGGCGCCGCCGGCTCGAAGCGGCTGGGCTGAAGCCAACATCGCAGGTACGAAACGCTCATGCGGCCAGGGGCACTACTGCGTCTTATATCCGCCGCTTTGCCGTTACGGTATTCCATTTGCGGGCCTGGGACATTCGGCCGCTTGGCAAAGCCGGGCAAGCGCTCCCGCTCCTGGGGGAAGCAATGTCTCCAGATTCGCCACTCTATAAACGCCTGGCAAATACGGCCGTTCGGGCGTTATACGCCGTTGGACTCGACTTTGGCGAAGTGGTGATCTCGGCCGGGGAAGAAGGGCGGTTTACGGTGGATTCGATCACCCCCGTCTCGGAGATCGGGAGCGCGGCAACCAAGGCCATCGCCCAGGCGATGCGGGGAACCTTGGAGGAACAGGAGAAGCAGGAATTGCCGGCAGAGCGGTTGATTGGGATGGACCCGGAGTTTTTGCTGTTTGATCCGACCCATAGGAAAGTCGTTCCGGCTTCCCGTTATTTGCACTTTCACGGGGAAGCGGGTTGCGATGTGCTGCGATATCGCGGGCAGCGGTTATTTCCGCTAGCGGAGCTGCGGCCACGCCCCGGCAAGGAACCACGCGATGTGGTTATTCATTTGCTGCGCGCGTTTCGTGAAGCCCGAGCTTCTATTGAAGATCAGGGGCTGATTTGGCAGGCGGGAGCGATGCCGCAACGCGGTTTTCCGCTAGGCGGACACCTGCATTTCAGCGGAGTGCTGCTAACCCCAGAGCTGCTGCGGACGCTTGACAACTATCTGGCGCTGCCGCTGGCCCTGCTGGAGGACCCCCGAAGTGCGCCCCGCCGGCCGAAATACGGGTTTCTTGGCGATTTTCGGATTAAGGAGTACGGCGGCTTCGAATATCGCACTTTACCCAGCTTCCTGATCTCTCCGCTCGTCACCAAAGGGGTCGTGGCGTTAGCGTGCCTAATTATCGAGAATGCGGATCGGTTAAAGGCAAGACCGCTGGAAAAGGATGCGGTTTGGACGGCGTTTTATACCGGCAGAAAACAACCGCTTCGCGAAGCGTTACCCCGCTTGATCACCGATATCCAAAAGGTTCCGGACTATTCACGATATCAGGGATACATCGCACCATTGCTTGATGCCGTTCAGTCCGGTCATGTCTGGGACGAAACTGCGGATATCCGCCCCGCCTGGAAATTGCAAAATCCTTCATAACCGGGTTGCCCTTTTCTGGTATAATAGGATTCTATGAAAGACCTAAATGCGCTTAGGTTAATTGGAGGGGAATCATGGCTACCTACACGCCGATGATTGAGCAGTATCTACGGATTAAGGCGGAAGCGCAGGACGCGTTTCTGTTTTTCCGGCTGGGCGATTTCTATGAAATGTTCTTCGAGGATGCGATCCTGGCTGCGAAGGAGCTTGAGATTACACTGACCGGACGGGACGGGGGCGCCGAGGAGAAAATTCCGATGTGCGGTGTTCCCTACCATTCGGCAGACAATTATATTCATCGATTGATTGAAAAAGGGTACAAAGTCGCGATCTGTGAACAAATGGAGGACCCGTCGCAAACCAAAGGCATGGTGCGGCGCGAAATCGTCCGGGTCATCACTCCGGGGACGATTATGGAAGGGAAAACGGTCGGCGAGCGGACGAACAACTACATCGTATCGGTCACCGAACGGCAGGGGATGATGGCCCTGGCTGCCTGCGACCTGTCCACGGGGGAGCTGTACTCGACGTCGGCGCCATCCAACAAAGAGTGGCTGCGTGACGAGATCGGCTTATACGACCCGGCGGAAATCATCGGGGACGCCGAGTTATTGGATTGGATCGCTGGACAAGCTGCACCGCTCAGCAAGCCGGTCGTGTATACGCCTTGGGCGAAAGCGAAGGAAGACACGGCTCGCTCGTTGTTCGGCGAGGCGGAATGGATTCGCCTTGAGCCGGAGCGGCGTGACAATATCGCTGTCCTTGTCGGCTATTTAAGCGAGACGCAGAAGCGTTCGCTGGGTCAACTCACGAAAATATCGGCTTATGAGCCCGAGCATTTTATGATTTTGGACCCGTTTACGCGGCGTAATTTGGAATTGGTCGAAACGGTTCGCGAGCGTTCGAAGAAAGGTTCGCTGCTGTGGTTGCTCGACCGCACGGAAACGTCGATGGGCTCTAGACTGTTGCGGCGCTGGATCGACAAGCCGCTGCTGCAGAAAGCGCGGATCGAGGAGCGCTTGGAAGCGGTGGAGCATCTGTACAGCGCATTTATTTTGCGTGAGGATCTGCGCGGCGCTCTGCAGGATATTTACGATCTGGAGCGGCTGGTGGGACGCGTCGCCTTCGGCAATGCGAACGGCCGGGATTTGGTCGCTCTCAAGACATCCCTGCTTCAGGTGCCGGCGATTAAGACGCTATGCGCGGATTCGTCATCGAACACGCTGCGTCGGATCGCTTCGGCGATGGATGAGTGTGCGGATCTGGCCGACATGATTGATGCGGCGATTGCTGACGATCCGCCGGTGTCGGTGCGGGATGGAGGCCTGATCAAGGCAGGGTATCATACGCGATTGGACGAGCTTCGAGAGGCCAGCGTCAACGGCAAACGCTGGATTGCCGAGCTGGAAGCAGCTGAACGGCAAGCCACCGGGATCAAATCGCTGAAGATCGGCTACAACAAAGTGTTCGGATATTATATTGAAGTGACGCGGGCCAATCTGTCTCTACTCCCGGAAGGGCGGTATGAACGGAAGCAGACGCTGGCGAATGCCGAACGTTTTGTGACACCGGAGCTGAAGGAGAAGGAAGCGCTGATTCTCGAAGCCGAGGAGAAAATGGTTGATCTGGAATACACGTTATTTAACGAGCTGCGTGAACGGATCGCCGCCGATATCCCTCGTCTGCAGAAGCTGGCCGAGCAAATTGCTGAAATCGATGTGCTGCGCTCGCTGGCGCAGGTGGCATCGGACAACAGCTTTGTGAAGCCGAAGCTGACCGACGGCTACGATTTCATTGTGGAGCAAGGCCGGCATCCGGTGGTGGAAGCGGTGATGAAGGATACAGCATTTATCGCCAACAGTACGGAGCTCCGCAAGGACGAGGCGAGCATCCTGCTGATCACGGGTCCTAATATGGCTGGAAAGAGCACGTATATGCGGCAGGTCGCGCTGATTTCGATCCTGGCGCAAATCGGCAGCTTTGTGCCGGCGTCCAAAGCGGAGATTCCGCTGGTCGACCGCATTTTCACGCGGATTGGGGCAGCAGACGATCTGATTGGCGGGCAAAGCACCTTTATGGTGGAGATGGCCGATATTCAGATCATGACGGAAAAGGCCACCCCGCGCAGCTTGATCATCATCGACGAGCTGGGCCGGGGCACCTCGACCAGCGAAGGGATGGCGATTGCGCAGGCCGTGATCGAATACGTCCACGACCGGATTGGCTGCAAGGCGCTGGTGTCGACGCATTTCCATGAGCTGGCTTACCTGGAGCACAGCCTTCGCGGGCTGAATAACTACAGCATGGCGGTGCAGGAAAGCGGCGACAAGGTGCACTTCCTGCGCAAATTGATCCCCGGCGCGGCCGACACCAGCTACGGCATCTACTGCGCGCGGCTGGCCGGCCTGCCGGATGAGATCATCGGCCGGGCGTACGGGCTGCTGAAAGAGCTGGAGGAGAAAAGTCCGTTGGCGGACGGGGGCAGCGTTGCGGTGGCTGGTTTAACCTCTGGGACAGCAACGGTGGATGTGGCTGCAACAGCCGCAGCTTCTTCGCAGGCGGCTCAGCCGCTTGTGACGAAGGAGCAGAACGATCAAGTTGTGCGAGTAACGGCAGCAGCTGCAGGAGCAGCTGTGGGTACGGCTTCAGCGGATGCTGCTGCAACTTCGGCAGCAACAGAGGCTGTGGCTGAGATGGAAGCTGCGGCTACGGCTGAGCCGCTTGCCGGTGAAGTTGGCCCGGTCGTACAGCTTTCGATGTTTGGCGACGATGAGCCGCTGGTTCAAGCAAAGCCAGCCGCTCAGGCGCCGGAAGATCCGGCAACACGTACGATCATTAACCTGATTAAAAATGCCGATTTGGTGAACATGACACCGCTGCAGGCTATGCAGCTGGTCAATGATCTGAAGATGAAGGCGAAGGATCTGTAAACGTACGGTAGGTACTAGGAAGTCAGTTACAGAACGGAACAGGGGCAACGTTGTACGATGATTTTGAGGAACCAAACGGTTTATGTATGATGATATCTATGCATGGGCACCACCACGGCTTGGGAAATTGTCCGCTCGGTGCCATTGTGTATGAAATTTCGAATAGAATGAAGTTCAGTTCCGCGGTTTTAGCAGAATGTATATGAAAAATCGAATAGATTGGAGCGAAATCCCGGACATGCCCCGGATTATGTATGAAATTTCGAATAGAAACGGCGATTTGGTCGTTTTTTTCGGGAATATATATGAAATTTCATATAGATTTGTCCAGATTTCGTAAGATCGGTCAAACAAGGAGGGAGGGAACAGCTATGGCAAAAATCGCAATATTAGACGAGCATATCGCTAACCAGATTGCCGCTGGGGAAGTGGTCGAGCGCCCGGCTTCGGTGGTCAAGGAGCTGGTGGAGAACGCCATTGACGCAGGGGCTACCAAAATCGAGGTCGCCGTTGAAGAGGGTGGAATGCAGCTGATCCGCGTGACCGACAACGGCTCGGGGATTGAACCGGAGGATTGTGAAACAGCGTTTTACCGCCATGCGACAAGTAAAATTACCTCCGGACGCGACCTGTTCCAGATCCGGAGCCTCGGGTTCCGCGGTGAAGCCTTACCCAGTATCGCGGCGGTCGCCAAGGTTCGGCTGGTCTCTTCAAGCAACGATTCCGGGCTCGGGCGGGTGATTGAAATCGAAGGCGGCTCGTTGAAACTCAATGAGGACATCGCTGCCCCGCAAGGAACGGATATTGTGGTCAAGGAATTATTTTACAATACACCGGCAAGGCTGAAGTATATGAAGACGATCCAGACCGAGCTGGGGCATATCTCTGATACGATGTATCGTCAGGCGCTGGCTCATCCTGAGATTGCTTTTACGTTGCGGCATAACGGCAATACGTTGCTGCAAAGCCCGGGAGGCGGTGATCTGCTGCAGGTCATTGCGGCCGTCTATGGCGTGAATGCCTCCAAAGGAATGGTGCCGATTGAAGCGGAGGATCTGGATTACCGGGTGACGGGGTATATTGGGCGTCCGGATTTGGCGCGGTCCAGTCGCTCGGGCATGTCGACGATTGTGAACGGCCGGTATATCCGGAATCAAGGGCTTCATCAGGCGATTTTGCGCGCGTATCACACGCTGTTGCCGATTAATCGGTATCCGCTGGTGGTGCTCATGCTGGAGATGCACCCGTCCTTGGTTGACGTGAACGTGCATCCGTCCAAGCTGGAGGTGCGCTTCAGCAAGGAGCCGGAGCTGAACAGTTTTGTGGAGAACAGCGTGCGCGCTGTGCTGTCCGGGCAGGTGCTGATCCCGCAAGTCGTGCGTCAGACGATCGGGAAAGGCCCGAACCGCTCCGTGATCCAGGAGCAGTTCCACTTCCCCGCGCCGCCTCTAGGCGCGGAGGAGGGCGCTTCCGCCGCCGGCCAGACGGCTGCGGCGGCGGAAAGCACGCTCCGGCC
>NZ_JALXVO010000082.1:0-12692 GCF_025151705.1 Paenibacillus sp. p3-SID1389
ACTAGTTAGGGCAGCAGCCTAAGAGAAAGAAGGAGGAAGAGAGGGTGCCCGATTGGCTTTACGTGTTGGTGAGCGTCGCGGTGGCTGCTTTTGTCGGCGGCGTGACCAACCATTTTGCGATTAAAATGTTGTTTCATCCGCGCAAGCCCATACATATCGGCAAATTTCACGTTCCCTTTACACCGGGACTGATCCCGAAACGCCGTGACGATATCGCCGAATCATTGGGTCAGGTGGTGGCCGAGTATTTGGTGACGGCCGAAGGGCTGCAGGAAACCGTGCAGCGTCCGGCGTTCCGGAACAAGGCGGAGAATGCCTTGCGCGGCTTCGTGGAACGCGTAAGCTCCAGCGAGTTAACGCTTCGGCAAGCGGCACTCCGGGTGTGGAGCGAGGAGGAGTTCGAGGCGCTGAAGTCCAAGCTGGCGGCTGGGGCTAGAGCAACGGCGATGCGGGGGCTGGCGCGTCTATGGGAACATGCGGACCTAAGCAGCCTGCCAGTGAAGCGGCTTGTTCCCGGTTGGTCTGAGGAGAACCGCAAAGCCTGGAGCGCTGCGCTGGCCAGCGCGTTACTGGGCGTCGTGGAAGAGGAACTGCTGTCGGCCAACGGACAGCGCATGCTGTCGAAAATGGCGGCGGGGCTGATGGACCGGGCCGGCGGATTCCTTGGCACGATGGCGGCGATTTTTGTGGATGAGGACAAATTGGTGCAAAAAATGACCCCAGCGCTCGTTCAGGCGCTGCGGGGCGAGGAAGCTTTAAGCAAAACCGCCCAAGCGATCGAGACGCGGCTGGAGCTGTATGGCGAGAAGCCGGTGGCGGAGCTGCTGGCGCTCTTAACCGGCGAAGAGGCGCTAGGCTGGCTGAACGGCAAGCTTGAGCAGCTGCCGCTGGAGCGTTGGCTCGAGCAAGCGGAGAACCGGCCGGTTCGCTCGTTGATCGAGCCGTGGAAAGCGTCGGTGCTGGGCTTCATTCCGGTGCTGACCGAGCGAACGCTGCGCCTGATTGCCAAAGGCATTCCGGCGGCGATGCAGGCCGTGGATTTGCCGGGCCTCGTCGAGGAACAGGTGCAGAGATTCCCGATCGAACGGCTGGAGGAGGTCATCCTCAGCGTCTCCGGCAAGGAATTTCGCGCCATTACTTGGCTTGGCGTATTGCTTGGCGGAATCATCGGCTTGTTGCAGTCGTTGTTGCTGCTATTCGGCGGGGTAGGCTGATGGCTAGCGGCTGTCGGTTGTCGGTG
This sequence comes from Paenibacillus sp. p3-SID1389, assembly GCF_025151705.1. NCBI lineage: Bacteria > Bacillati > Bacillota > Bacilli > Caryophanales > Paenibacillaceae > Paenibacillus > Paenibacillus sp. p3-SID1389. Next base: position 1,241 of record NZ_JALXVO010000082.1, read on the forward strand.
TAGGGTCTGACGGTTGTCGGTTGTCTGCTGTCGCGGGCCATGAGTCCTCGCGGTACTTCTTCTAACGCTTGTGAGGAGCGCTATTGGCGCCGAAAAGAGGGAAATGAAATTCTAACGCTTGCCACAGAGCTTATTTCTTGTCATTTGCGCTAAACAGCGATGTTTTCGGGTCGATAAGCTTTGTGATCAGCGTTAGAATTTGGATTCCTTGTTTTTGAAGCAAATAAGGTTCCTGATCAGCGTTAGAGTGGGAAAGAAAGTTAGCAAGTCAGCAAGTAAGGCAAGTTAGCAAGCAAGTTTGCAGAAAAGTGAGTAAGTAAGTTAGTACAAGCAAACAAGTAAGTTGCCAGCAATCCGAAGTCAAGCAATTTTCATGCACCAGCAAGCAAGGGACAGGCTCGTCTTACGCCCGCTTGGATTACACTAAATCAAATTTGGAGGTTTAACTTAATGAACATTTATGACAAAGCACATGAACTGGCGGCAGCCTTGAAGGACAGCCAGGAGGTAGCCGAAATCACGGCAGCGATGAAGCTGGTGGAGGCCGATCCCGAAAGCAAACGGATGCTCGACGATTTTCGGGTTCGCCAAAATGAAGTCCAGCAGCGAATGATGGCTGGAGAGATGCCGACGCAAGAGGAAATGGAACAAATGGAGAAACAGTTCGAGGTGCTGAGTCTGAACTTGAATATCCGTCGTCTGTTTGACGCCGAACGCCGGCTTAGCGTGATCATTCAGGACGTCAACAAGATTATTACGGACAGCCTGTCCCACCTGTACGGCGCGGGGATCTAACTTCGCGCTTTTACGCACGCTTTCTTGATTCACAAGTTTCTATCATATTCCTGCAGCCCCGTTCATAGAGATAGAAGAGACAAGGGGAAGACCTCATCAACGTATCTCGTAATCTATGAAAATAAAGGAGCTGCAGAGGATGAAAGTCGTAAGAAAACCAAGCAAATGGAAGCATGCCGTTTATCTGATTCTGGCATTAGCGATGCTCGTTTATGCCTTGCCGATGATTTCGTTTGAGCCTGGAGCCGGCTGGGTGTCGGTATTTGGCGCGGTGTGGGCAGGGTTTGCCTTCCTCGTCATCGGGGCTCACCTGCATTTCCTTCTTGGTGTCAATGAAGAGAAGCAGCGGGAGTTGGACCGAATCCGGCGGGAAAAATACCGGGAATGGGAGCTCCAATGGGGAGCGGACGGAAAACACGGTGAACAAGCATAAGCCTGTGCCAAAAATGGACAGGGGCGGTTCTGGAAGGTTGATGATCTTCCGGAACCGCCTTTTTTTCGTCTAAGCTCGCTGAATACGCGGTACTACTTCTCGTCTTCGCCGGTCAGCATTTGATCGTTGCTGGCTCCAGGCGGGACCATCGGGTAGACGTTTTGCTCCTCCCGTACGTTAAATTCCATCAGAACGGGGCCGGGGTGCGTTAACGCCTGCCGGATCACGGCATCGGCTTCCTCCGGCGTTTGCGCCCGCAGCCCGGGTACTCCGTAGGCGCCGGCAAACGCTACAAAATCCGGCGAAGTGAGGTGGACGGAGGAGTAGCGCCGTTCATAGAACAGCTGTTGCCATTGCCGCACCATCCCCAAATAACCATTGTTCAGGATGGCGATTTTGATCGGTAAGCCGTAATCCACGGCTGTCATCATCTCCTGCAGGTTCATTTGGAAGCTGCCGTCCCCGGTGATGCAGACAATCGGCGGAGCGGACGGACCTTCCAACGCGATGGCGGCACCGATGGCGGCGGGGAAGCCAAAGCCCATGGTTCCAAGTCCACCGGAGGTCAGGAAAGAACTGGGCCGGGAGAACTGGTAGTGATGGGCGGTCCAGATTTGATGCTGACCTACATCGGTTGCCACCACAGCATGGCCTTGGGTATGCTTGTCGATCAGCCGAATGACCTCCTGCGGATTCAGCGATCCTGGAGCCACCGACTCGTTATAATGCGGCACCTTTCGCTGCCATCCGGCCGTCTCCTCAGCCCAGCGGGTCGACTTGGGCGGGATCGCGCACGCATTTAACTTCCGCAGCAGGTCCCCGATATCTCCGCACAGCCCCAGATCAACAGGAATGTTCTTGTCCAGCTCAGCATCATCGATGTCCACATGGATCTTCCAGGCATGGGGAGCGAACGACTTAGCCTTGCCGGAAAGTCGGTCGTTGAGCCGCGTTCCTAGACATATCAGCAGATCGGCGTGATGCACCGCCCGGTTGGCGGCATACGTGCCATGCATCCCGAGCATCCCGAGATAGAGCGGATGGCGGGCAGGGAAGGCCCCGATGCCCATCAGCGTAGTCGCCACCGGAATTTGCGTGGTTTCTACAAGCTGGAACAGCGGCTCGGCCGCACCGGATGCCACGGCGCCGCCCCCGACAACGAGCACCGGGCGCTCGGAGCTTTCGATCTTGCTCGCAATCAGCCGTACGGCCTCCTCATCGATCTGGGTTGAAGGCACGTAACCGCGGATGTGGATTTCGGCAGCCGGACTCAAGTTGGTTTGAGCGGTCATGATGTTCTTGGGCAGATCGATCAGGACCGGCCCCGGTCGTCCCGTGACAGCGAGATGAAAAGCCTCTTTGATGATTCTAGGCAACTCGCGGATATCCATCACGGAATAATTATGCTTGGTCACGTCCATCGTCATGCCAAAAATGTTGACCTCCTGGAAGCTGTCCCGACCGATCAGATCAGTCGACACCTGACCGGTCAGCACGACCATCGGGACCGAGTCCATGTAGGCGTTGGCGATCCCTGTGACCGCATTGGTTGCGCCTGGTCCGGAGGTGACGAGCGCAACCCCCGCCTTCCCCGTCACGCGGGCGTAGCCGTCCGCCGCGTGTACGGCTGCCTGCTCATGCCGGGTCAGAATATGCCGGATCTCTCGGCAATCGTACAGCGCATCGTAAATAGGAATTACTGCCCCGCCCGGGTATCCGAAGATCGTATCGACCTGTTCCGCAAGCAGGCAATCGATTAACAGCTCCGCTCCGCTTCGGGCGGAGGTTAACTTGGATTCTTGGATGTTTCTCATTAGGTCAGACCTCCCGGTGGAATTTTGACTATTTTATCGCGGGAGATTCGCTTGTGGAGTGATCCCAGTCATAATTCGTGGGACGCCTTGGCCGGAGGAAGCAGAGAGGCAGCGCCCAAACGTAAAGATCTGCTCGGCCGCTCGCCGAAAGGTGTAAATGACGGAGACGGGTTCGTCTTCATTAGTCACATTGGCGAGGTGTATCCAAGCGGGTTCCTGCCAGTTAGCTGCGGGAATGTCCGGAACGCTTCATTGGTGGATATTTATCGGAACTCACCGATCCTTCGGGAGCTGAGGGACAAATCCTTGCTGAAGGGAAAATGCGGCGTCTGCGAATTTAAGGAGCTGTGCGGAGGTTCAAGAGCGAGGGCTTATGCGGTTACCGGCGATTATTTGGAGAGCGATCCGTATTGCGCATATATTCCACGAGGATTTTCACAACAACAAAAATAATAAGGAGGCCGAGCGGCCTCCTTTTCTTGTTCTGCAAAAACCTAAGCTTGAATCGGTTCAAATGTCACCTTCCAATGATCCGCTGCCAGTTGTTCGCATTCATGACGGTAGCCCTTACCTTCAAGCACCTTCAGGAGCGGGACGGGCTTCATTGTGGCGTGCAGAACAAGGCTGTCACCCTCCTGCAGCTTCCCAACCGTGTCCATAATAACGCTGAACGGCTCTTCGCCGCGGCGAAGAATCGGCCGAACGTCGAGTTCAACGATCTGGTTTGCCATTTATGGATTCACCTCCACGTCCGTCCGTTCGGCAGCAAATGCTTGGCAGAGCCGAGCTGCACCGCTGAGTCCCTTCATGCCGCCGTACAGCGTATAGAAGAACGAGTCCGGCGCATCCAGCGAGAAGGACAAATACTGCTTTGGATCGATCCCCAGCATTTTTTCAAACAAAGCGGAAGTATCGTAGGCATAGAAACAGAAATAGGTGTATTGGAATTCCGGCATTTTTTCCGCGATGGTGAGGATCTCGCTGGCATAGCGTTCCAGATTGCTTTCCGCTTCCTCAATCATCCGCAACGCATCCTCGAGCTCGACGGCAATCTTAATCGTTTTCTCATCGACAACCGTAATCGTTGCCATAGGGCATTCCCCCTGCTTAGTTTTTGCCGATTTTCACCTGGAACATCTCTGGCCCCTGCTCAATGTACTCCCAAGTGAAACCGCCGGGATGCATGGCCTCGAACTGAAACCGGAGCGGTACCGGGTCATGGTCGTTAATCAGCAGCATCGCTTCCCCCGGCTCCAGGGAATTAAAGGTTGCAAAGATGGTCTTATGCTTGAGCTGCGGCGGATATTCGGTGGCGTTGACAGTAGCTTTGAATTGACTCATGGGAAGTCCTCCTAAATGTTTAGAATTTAACGATTCGCCCCCATTATAGCAACGGACTTGAGCGGGATTGTGATATCAGTCACAAGATGCGAAACCGTCAAAAATTTCTCGGCGGATTTGTCCGGAAGCTGCCATGAATCAAGTGATTTCTGTCACTTGGGTGCCGATGCCGGACGATTATAATGTGCGTAATTTGAATTTGATGGCTCACGATTAGAAGGAGGAACCGATAACATGCGCGTCCGAGATTACATCCCGAATCAACATGGAGCCTGGGCCATGCTGATCGTTCCGTTTCTGTTTGGCATGCTCGCCTCTACCCCCGGGGCGATCCACGGTTTGTTGTTTGTGTGCTGGCTTCTCATTTATCTGTTTATGTTTCCTTTGCTGCAATGGATTCGGAGGGGAAAAGCCAAGACCAAAGCCAAAGCCGACCGATACCGCAAGCCTTTGCTGCTCTACGGTGCGTTGCTGGTCCCTGCGGCGCTCACTTTGGTCCTGCTTCGCCCCGAGGTGCTGAAGTTGGCTCTCCTGTTCGTGCCGCTGTTTGGGGTGAATGCCTTCTATGCCAAGCAGAAGCGCGAACGCGCTCTGCTGAACGACATCGCGGCGATCGTGCAATTCAGCTTGATGGTGTTTATCTCGTATCAGCTTGGAGGAGGAACCGATCTTCGGCTCGCCACGGAACTGTTCCTGATCAGCACGTTGTATTTTGTAGGGACCGCTTTTTACGTGAAAACCATCATCCGTGAACGGAATAATAAGCGATTCTATTGCTACTCCGTAGCCTACCACGTTATGCTGATGATCTTGGCCGTATGGCTGCTCTCTCCGGCGCTGTGGATCGCCGCATTGATCCTGCTGGCTAGAGCGGTCTGGTTTCCGCGGACGGGGATTACCGCCAAGCAGTCCGGCATGCTGGAAATTGTCTATTCTGTTATCGTTCTTGCCGCCTTCTGGATGACCTACGCCTGAATGTGTATAATGAATACAGAATAGTACAGATTCGGGCAGGGGGTATAACAGTTGGAGGGACCGGAAGAAAGCGTAACAAAACACGAACAGCTGCTCCAACATATCGAAGGACTCAAGATTGGAACGAAAATCTCCGTGCGCAAGCTGGCCAAAGCGCTGGGGGTAAGTGAAGGTACCGCCTACCGGGCGGTGAAGGAAGCGGAGAATCTCGGGATCGTCATTACGAAGGAACGGATCGGCACGGTTCGCGTGGAGAAGAAGCCGCGCAACATCTCGGACCAGCTCACCTTTGGCGATGTGGTTGAGATCGTCGAAGGTCATGTGCTGGGCGGCGGAGAAGGATTGAACAAAACGCTGAACAAGTATGTCATTGGCGCGATGAAAATCGATGCCATGGCCAGATACATTGACGCCGGCAGCCTGCTGATCATCGGGAACCGCGATAATGCCCATTCACTTGCCCTGGAGCAAGGCGCCGGGGTATTGATCACCGGGGGGTTCGGGACGAGCCGCGAGGTGAAGACGCTGGCGGACAAGCTGGCATTGCCGATCATCTCCTCGCGTCACGACACGTTTACCGTCGCATCGATGATTAACCGGGCGTTATTTGACCGTTTGATTAAGAAAAAAATCATGCTGGTGGAAGACATCGTCAGCCGCAAACCGCGGGTGAGCATGCTGAAGGCGACCAGCAACATTTCCGATTTTGATCAGTTGTCTTTAGAGACGGGGCAGCAGCATTTTCCGGTGGTGGACGAGTGGAACCGGGTCATCGGGATCGTCAGCCGGAAGAACGTCGAAGAGCTGAGCGGCGACCAGCCGATTGAGAAATGCATGACCCGCCATCCGATTACCGTTGGCCTGCAGACATCGCTCGCTTCGGCAGCGCAAATCATGGTCTGGGAAGGGATCGACTTCTTGCCTGTCGTGGACCGCAACCGGAAGCTGGTCTCGTCGGTGACGCGCCGCGAGGTGCTGCAAGCGATGCGGGACGTACGGAATCAGCCGCAGCTGGGCGAAACGTTTGAGCACTTAATGTGGAACGGGTTTGCCGAGGAACGGGACGAAGAGGGGAAATTGTTCTTCCGCGGAATGATTACGCCGCAGATGGCGACTGATTTGGGGACGATCTCGCATGGGGTCCTGACCTCGCTGATGACCCAAGCCGGACTTCGCGCGGCCAAAGACGCCAGCGGCGGCGACTTTGTGGTCGATAACCTGACGACCTATTTCGTCCGTCCGGTGCAAATTGAAAACCCGGTGGTTATCACCCCCGTATTACTGGAGATGAGCCGCCGGGCTTGCAAGCTGGAAATTATGTTAACCTATCAGGATTCGCTGGTTTCGAAGGCGGTCATGACGCTGCAGTCCATCGACCATGCCTAAGCAGCGGAGCGGGGATCCTGCATGCAAAGAGGGATAGCCTAACGGCCTGGGGCCGCGAGGTTATCCCTCTTTTTGCCGGGCATATAAGCCATGGTTGCGGAGGCCGGCGAAGATGTTAAACGCCCCCAGCACCATAAACACAGCGCCGATGACAACGCGAAGCGTCGAGCCGCTGAACAGGAACATTTGGATGAGGGCCAGAACGATCAGCATCACGCCCATACTGATATTCATTTTGGCGGCCGCCATTCCCCGCGTCTTCGGATCGAGCGAACGCCGGGACTTAAAGCTGAAGAAGATCGAGCCCACGCAACTGATGATCAAAATCACGTAAAGAATGGATTGGATCGTTTGGATCATGAGAGGTTCGTAGCTCCTTTAATCGTAGAGTGGATACGCGCTTGAGCAGCAACAGAACGTCGAATTCCTGCAAAAATACAGTTTTTAATCGCAAAAACAGTTATTCAATCCACATGCTCTTGAAATGGAGAAAATTCCTGCACTTTTACAGTTTTGTTTGCCGTCTCAAGTGAATTACCTCATATTTTAGCATGATTTGCTAGAGACGAATATAGGGCCGCATGTCCACCCAAACCTGAAGCACCCCGTCACTCACCAGCATCGTCTTGATTTGAATCGCGTATTCCTTGTCGCGAACGACATAGATTTTTCGGTTTAACAGCGTGCGGGCCATTTTGGCATCCGAGTCAATATCAAAAATATTTCGACCCCGCAGCACCTCTAATTCGTTGTGAAGCTGCTCGGCGACCTCCTTCACCGCCAGCGAATCGAGCGGCGGATCGCGTTCCTCCACGCGCACCTTGATCTCTTTGATGACGGTGGAACGGTTGTTGTATTTTTTTAGCGTCCGAATGTCCTCTTCGGCTTGATGCAGCTGGATGGTCAGGTCTTTGTTCTGGATCCACAGCAAATTGTAGCTGGTCTGATAAATGACGTTATACACGATACTTCCGGTTACCATGCCGAGGATAAACACGGCGGTGAATTGCATAAACCTGCGAAAGCCCGTTAGCTTCGGTTGTTTCGCCTCTTCATTCATCCCCGTCCTCCCCCGCACATCCAGCGCACCAATTCCGAACCCATATGCGCCCCGAGAAAGGCGAACAACAGGTACAAGATCTGTTTGATGGCCGGAGACAGGTTCCCGTCAAAAAAATTGCTCTCAATGACCCGCATCGGGTCGATCGTGCCGCCAACTGCAGCAGCCAGCGCCCATATTTTAATGCGGTCGGCAATGTCCAGCATCGTCTGCGTCGGAGGCTGCAGTGAAACGACTGCGCCGATGCCGCCAACCATGGCGCCCCCCACCACAATTCCGAAGGCGATAAAGAAATCCATGACCGCTTTGGTCAAAAACGTGCTCATGCGCGCTTGCCCCTTTCCGAGGTTTGTCCGGTCTTTCTACCATTCTATGGGCGGGCAATGCCTATGTATGATAAAATATTAGAGGTAAACCGATTGAAAGGAAGGGATCGCATGGACAGCTTTGTTCATTTGCACGTACATAGCGAATACAGCTTGCTGGACGGAGCAGCCCGGCTTGAGGATCTCGTCGCCAAGGCGGCGGCTTCCGGCATGAAGGCGCTGGCGCTGACGGATCATGGGGTCATGTACGGCGCGGTTCCTTTTTATAAATTGTGTAAAAAACACGGCATCAAGCCGATCATCGGCTGCGAGGTCTATTTTACGGCAGGCTCGCGCAAGGAACGGGGAAGCCGGCAGGATCAGCCGATCCATCACTTGATTTTGCTGGCCAAGAACGAGACGGGCTACCGCAACCTGATGAAGCTGTGCTCCATCGGTCATCTCGAAGGCTTCCACTATAAGCCGCGAATCGACTGGGATGCGCTGCAGCGGCATCGCGAGGGCTTGGTCTGCCTTAGCGCTTGCTTGGGCGGGGAAGTCCCGTTCCATCTCCTGCGCGGTCATTACGAGGAAGCGAAGAAAGCGGCGCTGCGTTATCAAGCGGCGTTTGGCGAGGATTTTTACCTGGAGCTTCAGGATCACGGCATCCCCGAGCAGAAAAAGGTAAATCCGCTTCTTGTCCAGCTGGCTGGAGAAATCGGTGCCGAGCTTGTAGTCACCAATGACGCACATTACCTGAGCAAGGAAGACGCCGAGGTCCAAGACGTGCTCATTTGCGTAGGGACAGGGAAAACGGTGGACGACGAGGACCGGCTCAAAATGCACACCAATCAGCTCTATCTGAAAACCGCGGAGGAAATGGCCCAGCTGTTCCCTCACTTGCCGGAGGCGTATGCTAATACCGCGAAAATTGCCGATTCCTGCGAGTTGGAGCTGGAGTTTGACCGACATATTTTGCCGGCCTACCGTCCGATCCCGGAGGGGCATACTGCAGGCAGCTACTTGGCGGAGCTGTGTCAACAAGGATTGGTGGACCGCTATGGCGAGCTGGATGTTTGGCGTAACCCGGCGGAGCGGGAGAAGCTGGAGCAACGGTTGCGGTACGAGCTGGAGATCATCGCCAGCATGGGGTTCTCGGATTATTTTCTGATCGTGTGGGACTTCATCGCCTTCGCTCACCGGAACGGGATCGCCACTGGTCCGGGACGGGGCTCGTCAGCGGGCAGCTTGGTAGCCTACGTGCTGCGGATTACCGATGTGGATCCGATCAAATATAATCTGCTGTTTGAACGGTTTTTGAACCCGGAACGGGTGACGATGCCGGATATCGATATCGACTTCAGCGATGAGCGGCGGGATGAAGTCATTGCCTATGTGGTTGACAAATATGGGGCAGAGCATGTCGCGCAAATTATCACGTTTGGTACGATGGCGGCGCGCGCGGCGGTCCGCGATGTAGGGCGGGCGTTGAATGTGCCATTTGGCGAAGTAGACAAAGTCGCGAAGCTGATTCCCGGACATCTGGGCATGACGATCGAACGCGCGTTAAAGGAAAGCCCGGATCTCAAAGCGATGTATGACGGGTCTGAGCGGGTGAAGCGACTGCTGGACATGGCGATGAAAGTCGAAGGTATGCCGCGGCACGCCTCGACCCACGCGGCCGGGGTGGTCATCTCCCGCGATCCGTTAACCGATGCCGTTCCGCTGCAGGAAGGCAGCGAGCATACGGCGTTAACGCAATATTCGATGGAAAACCTGGAAGCGATCGGTCTGCTGAAAATGGACTTCCTCGGCCTTCGCACCTTATCCATCATCGAGCGCTGCATGAACTGGATTAAGGAGCAGTCGGGGGATGCCCCTGATTTCCGGCTGGTTCCGGACAACGATCCGACCACGTACGAGATGCTGGGGCGCGGGGAGACGACCGGCGTATTCCAGCTGGAGTCTACGGGCATGCGCCGGGTGCTGAAAGAGATGAAGCCGTCGGTGTTCGAGGATATCATCTCTCTGCTGGCATTGTATCGCCCGGGGCCGATGGAGTTTATTCCGAAGTACATCGCTGGCAAGCACGGGCAAATCTCCGTGGAATATCCGCATCCGGATTTGGAGCCGATTTTGAAAGATACGTATGGCATCATCGTCTACCAGGAGCAGATCATGCAGATCGCTTCTCGCATGGCTGGCTTCTCACTGGGTGAAGCGGACCTGCTGCGCCGTGCCGTCTCCAAGAAGAAACGTGAGGTGCTCGACGAGCAGCGCGGACATTTCGTCAGCGGCAGCGTGCAGCAAGGCTACACTGAGGATGAAGCGAACGTCGTTTATGACATGATCGTCCGGTTCGCCGATTACGGCTTCGCACGAGCCCATGCGGCCGCCTATGGCGTGCTGGCGTTCCAAACGGCCTACCTGAAGGCGCATTATCCGGTGCAGTTTATGGCGTCGATGCTGACCGCGGTTACGGGCAGCCACCGCAAGGTGGCGGAATACATCGTGGAATGCCGGCGGATGGGGATCGTCGTGCTGCCGCCGGACGTGAACGAGAGCAGCGTTCTGTTTACGCCGCAGGTAGGGGCTGGTTCTGCGGATGCAGCCCTTTCGGGTGAAGCTAAGGGCCGCGATGCGAAGGACGGACACGCCGGATCCGGACAGGAGCCGCCGGCCCTTGGCGTGATCCGCTTTGGCTTGGCCGCGATCAAAAATGTCGGCACGCAGGCGATTGAAAGCATTTTGCGCGAGCGGAAGGAGCGTCCGTTCGACAGCTTGCTCGATTTTTGCCGGCGGGTGGATTTGCGGACATGCAACAAGCGGGTGATCGAGTCGCTGATCCAAGGCGGGGCGTTTGATTCCTTGCCGGGTCACCGTGCGCAGCTGCTGGCGATGCTGGACGAGACGGTCGAGGCGGCGCTGAAGTGGCGCAAGGAGCGGGATGAACTGCAGATCCAGCTGTTTGATTTCGTGGAATCGCCGAACTGGGACATCGAGTACCCGGATGTCCCGAAGTTTACGGCAGCCCAGCAGCTGGATTTGGAGCGCGAGCTGCTCGGGCTGTATTTGTCCGGCCATCCGCTGGACGATTTCGACGCCTTGCTGGAGGGAGAAGGCGTCGACCGGCTGATGGATTTGGCCGAAGCGCCGGACGACACCCGCACCGTTGTGGCGGGGATGGTCGTGTCCGTGAAGACGATCACAACCAAGCAGGGGAAAGCGATGGCGTTCATGGAACTAGAGGACCAGATCGAGCGCTGCGAGGTTGTGTTGTTCCCCGAAGTGTGGCGGCGCTCGGCCGCCCACGTCGAGAAGGGGGCTTTGCTCGCGTTGCGCG
>NZ_JALXVO010000083.1:0-11775 GCF_025151705.1 Paenibacillus sp. p3-SID1389
TTCAAGGGAGCGATTATATATGAAATTTCATATAGAATGGGCCAAATCCGCCATATTTGAGCGAATATATTCGATTTTTCATATATATTTCCGTTTCGGCGAAATACTCACACCCCCATTCCACACGACAAATTGGGATAATAACAATCCTTTATTATTTGTGGGAAACAAGGGAACACCTCCTAGACTTCTCGCTCTTCCCAACCTAATGGAGGAATAAAGTAAGCATCGTACTGCTCTTTCGCCAAGTCCGTTAACTTCTCCTTCCACTGCCAGTACTCATCCAGATAACTTTCCCCCTTCCCCATTCGCCAAAATAAGCTGGTTGGATCCTCTTCCGGAAAAGCCACCCAAGGAGGTAATATAAACAATGCTTCTTCTGAGCCGGATAATTTTTCGCGAGTTTCCATCAGGATTTTGCCGAGCCAATTTGCCCCAGACCCATCGCCGTTGTCACCCCAAAAGCGGTCATTCCTCGTATTTTCAATTAGCAAGCAATCTCCCGTAGATACTAGCAATCCCCTCAGTTCAGGATGCTGTTGGAATTTCGCCTCCACTGCTTGTCGCATGATTTTCAACTTCACTTGCTCCCAATCACTTAGAAGCGGCCGGGATCGATCTCTCCCCATCTGTGCAGCTTGAAAAGGGGTTTCCGCTTGTCTAATCGCTTCCTCATGTTCACTCCCCGCAAACTTCTGTGCCTGAAAAATAATGCTCCGACGTTGGCCAGACCTTATCATTTATCTCAATTGGATAAAGAGCAAAGTTGGTAAATTGTCCATAGGGACGATTTGTTTCGTAAAATCGGATCACTTTCTGATCCGCACGGACTTTCAACAACTCATTTCGGATGGACTCCGCCTTTTTTAACATTTCCTGTGCAATCCTTTGGATGTCATCCCTGTCTTCACCTCATCTCTCCGGCAAAGAATGTACTGGGGTGAATATCGATGGTTGTCAGCCTTCGTGCCCCTATTCTGATTCAATTTTCCAATTGAACATATCTTTAAAATCTTCGAAACAGCTTGGACAAACCCAATAGTATTTGTCTTCCGTTGCGTAACCTTTATCACATTCCTCAGGGAATTTTTTTCCAACAAAACTCACAATGGTCATGATCCCATGATTGATTCATAAGTAGGTAATTTTGAAATACCATCTTCTTACCCAATAAGTACTTTGCTTGGTTTCTTATGCGCCAATCGTTCTGATGGCTCACTATGATCATCACTTTCCTCATGTATAGGTGAATATTTGCATCACCCACTTTGGATAATTCTCCGTATCAAGGCTTACCATGAAAAAGTGTCTTAGCTATTTTATGAAATCTTTAATGATTACCCTCTACTATGCTCTTAAAAATTTTCGGCGGAATCGTATAATCCAGATTAATGGTATGAATGCTCTTTTGATAACGGGATATAAAGCCTTCAACATAACGGAATAATTCCTCAAAATAGCCCTCCACACTTGGATTGATACGGGTTTCATTCCAACTAAGGTGATACAAGCCCCAATCAAACAAACGTCTTACTTCTGTCTCAAGCTTAGTCGACACAACTTCCGTTCCTCTTCCACCTGGAACTTTTAGTTTTAGAATTATGCTATCCAATTTCATGAGCATTCTAATAAGCTCTAGTGCATCCTCGGCGTACACATATACATTTTGTATTAAGGCATCGGGCCATTTCGTCATCAGATCTGCTCTCACATTTGGAGGAAGGTTTAAATAATATTCCTGATTTTTATTCCAATACACCTTTCTAATAACAAGAGGTGACTCCTTCCCGCTCTCATCAAGAAAGTTACGGTATTCGGAAAAAAACGACCATGAAATGATACTGTCTGCGGTCCATACTCTGCATCTTAACACCTGTTCCAAGGTTTTCTCTTCAGATAATTCATTCTCTTTACAGTACATAAAGATAGGTTCTTCCGTTAAATAATGCACCATAGCTTCTTGTCTTAACAAAAATAGCGGAGTGATTTTGGAACACACTTCTTCACTATGAATGGAATTACAGCTTCCTTTCACACTTTGACTCAAATTATGACTTCCCCCTTGGAATTGATACACTTGCATTTTGTAGATGATATTATTTATGAAAAGAAAAATGAATACACTTTGCATAACACTGGTCTGTTTCTTCTCTTTTGTCTAATTACGGACAATAGTATACTTCTTCCATGTTTACTTCATCACCTCTTGTATAACTGTCATATCGTCATCGTACTGGATAAGTTCGCGATGTTGGCGCCATGAAGTTAGTAAGTAATGAAAAAGCAGCAGGTGTACTCCCGCTACTTTTTTGTGTGATCCTGAGCATTTCATAAGCCACTAAGTCCACATCATATCGATCCGCATCAACAAATTTAGTTAATAGCAAGCCTTATAGGCTTAGGTTGAACCAAGTCATTACACCACGAAAACGATGTTTCCATAAAGGCTGTCCGTGTTGATCCAAACACCAGATGTACGATTCTGGCTTTCTTTTCTTGACTTCAGTATACAGATATACCTGATTTCTTTGATCCAGTATCGGATTAAATCAACAACTCATTTCGGATGGACTCCGCCTTTTTTAACATTTCCTGTGCAATTCTTTGGATGTCGTCCATGTCTTTACCTCATCACTCTGATTAGCAAAGTACTTAGGAAGTGCGTGATGACAGCTACAGTAGGTAATTAGTACAAGAGCAGCAGGTTATGTCCCTGCTGCTCTTTCCCAGGGTGCTTTGAGAATATCGATGGTTGTCCGTTGTCGTCCCCCTATTCTGATTTAACTTTCCAATTGAACATATCTTTAAAATCTTCGAAGCAGCTTGGACAAACCCAATAGTATTTTTCTTCCGTTGCGTAACCTCTATCACATTCCTCGGGGAATTTTTCCAACAGAACTCACAATGGTTATGATCCCATGATTGATTCATAAAAAGGTAATTTTGAAATAACATCTTCTTACCCAATAAGTACTTTGTTTGGTTTCTTAAGCGCCAATCGTTTGGTTCAATCATTGTGATCACGTTCCGTTTCATTTATTACCACAGATCCAACGGATTAAGTTCTCATCAGCCAATTCTGGATTGTTAAGGCCAACTGTGGTCATTTTGATTGTGCGAGTAATTCCTTGGCAATTTCGGGTATGTCGTATTCAATGAGATCTTTATTTTTTAGTTGAGCGAGCCTGTAAAGTTCCTCTTTTAAACTAGAGATAATCCCGGTGTCAAGTTTCCTAATTAAGTGCCACAAAATATTTTGTATCCAGTCGTAATCATTAGATTCTAATATGTCTTTTAATGATGGAATTAAGTCTTGGCCTAGTGGAATTAACAATTCATCAATAATTAAGGGGGCTACAGGCCAGTTTATATCCTTAGTCCATTCTAATATTTCCGGTAAAATCAACTTTAGTTCAGCCTTAGATAAAGTTTTTAGTAATTTAATCGAATCGTAATCACTTTTGTCTTTAGGTAAATAATTTGCAACATCCATTTATTAGTACATCCTCTTTCTTATAAATATTGTTTTTTTCACTACTTTAATCTTACTGAAATGCTCTGTAGTATTTTAGTTAAGTAGTAGGGTTCACTACCATTGTTTTTTACTGCGTCTCTTGAAGACATCCAAATTTGATGTTCAATTGGATCTTTAGCAAGAATCAGTATATGATTAGGGTTTTTGGGATCACTCTTTACAGTAAATACTCCTGTCTTTTTAACCAACTCTATAGAAGTAACAGTGAAACTTTTCCAATCTTTACTTGCTTGTTTAAAATAAGATAGCCCGTTTGCATCTATTACTGGCCTTGGTGTCAAGTTTACATCACCGCCATTTCCACTCCTAAAAATTAGAGAATGTTTATCATTATTAGTTTTAGTAGAAGAAGAGGTGGCTTCCAACCCTAATATAGTCGCTAATCCTGCTGCTTGGATAACCTTACTTAGTAAAGATGATGTATTACCGCTTATCGGCAATGCGACTTCATTTTTAATTATGGTAATAAAATTATTGGTTTCTTTAGAAATCGAGTTAGCATAGTTAACTGCAGCCTGCTTTTGATTGTTATAGATATTAATAATTTCCGAATACGACTTTCCTTTATTTGCATAATATAATGAATCCGGTACGTATTTGTTATTATTTGCTGGATTACTACATTGCCCTGCATGCGAATATGTTTTTCCATTCACTACTGATTCACACCAATAGCCGGTTGGATCAATATTATTCAACGGTTTATTCTCAACATACGTATACAAATTCAAGCTCAGCGGATTTGTTACGCTGCCTTCATACGTATCCTTACTTATAAACCGTCCTGTCGCAGGGTCATAGTACCTTGCCCGCAGGTAGTACAGTCCAGTTTCCTCATCCTGCATTTCTCCAGCGTACTTGAAGACGTTCTGGATTTGTTCTTCCTGATGGAGGATATTTCCCCACTCATCATATTGGTAACTGTTAACCGTGTTGCCTGCTTCGTCAACGATTTGCACCACGTCACCGTGGCCGTTGTAAACATAATAATACTTTTTGTTTGTTACAGCATCTCGTTTGGCCAACAGACGGTCCGGACCCCAAACATAGTTCGCCAAAGCCTGATTGTTACCATTTGCTTCTGTTATCACCTTACCACTGTTATTGTAAGCATACCGAACTTTTTCTGTCACAGGTGGAGGAGTTTGACCAGAAGCATCTGCAGGTTCTCTTGACGTCGTGGTCTTAGATAACCGCAGCCCTTGCATCTCATACTCAAATTCGGTTGTAACATTTTCTTTGGTTACACTTTTCAGCTGATCCCAGACATTAAAGGTGTAGGTCTGCTCATTAGTGTCTTCAATAAGACTGTCACCTTGCAAGGTTTTGCGGTTTCCGCGTGCATCGTACGCATATACGATCATTTGGCCAGACGGGCGTTTGACTTGGGTTAACCGATCCAACTTGTCGTACTGGTAAGTGGTTGTCCCGGTCGAATCCGTCACAGATATGATATTTCCATTTGCATCGTAAGCATACTGGAATTCAGACAACAAAGTGGCGCCTTTTTTGTTCGTTACTTTGAGCAGTCTACCAATTCCATCATAGGTGTAATCAGTGATTAAATAGCTACCATCCGAGAGTCTAGGATAAGTGACTCGCTTCAGTTTACCGTCCGGTTCATAGGTATACTGCGCATTGGCATTTTCCGCGGCTGTGACTTGATAAGAACCGTTAGTTTGAACACGATTGATCCTGGTCTTATCGTAGCTGTAATGCGTAAAGTAATCAAACGCGTCAGCGACGTTTTTTAGACGATTCGCATCGTCGTATTCGTGGCGAACGATGGTAACCACACCGTCATACACGTTGGCTTTGTAGGTCTGAGAACCATAGAAGTTGTAACTGTTGTATATGGTCATGAAATTCGATCCGCTGCGTTGTTCTTCCTGCCGTGAAGGTCCAAACAGCGTAAATTGATATATATTCTTGAGTGTGGTCGAACCCGCGACTTTCGCAATGTTTCGGCCGATATCGTCATAAAGGTAGTTGATCAAGTTGTTGTTCGCGTCCTTGCGGAGCGTAATCTGCCCCAGTTTATTACGGGAAAAGGCATCCTGATTGGCAGCCGGATCAGTACTCGTTTTCAGGAATCCCGTCTCGTCATAAGCTTTGGTCGTTGTCCAATTTCTCGTGCCGTCGGTCTGTGTGGTTGATTGCAATTGCCCCAGTTTGTTGTATGCATAGCTGGTGGTTTGATTTAATGCATCTTGCACCGCAGTCAACCGGCTAAGCTTGTCATATTGATAACGGGTCGTATTACGATTCGGATCTGTATATGCCATCACATTACCTAAGTAATCATAAGCAAAATCCTCTTGGACTACGTTTGTCGTACGATTTGGCCAGTTAGGAAATGCCTTTAATGTTATCTCTCGTCCCCATTGGTCGGTGTAAGACTCGAGCACATTCCGCTTCAAGGTATCCTGAGGGTTACTGCGGAAGGCAGCGATATCGCTGGCAGCAACCAGATAGGACGTCATTTTCCGGTCAATCAGGTCGTAATCGCTTCGATACAAGTTACCGAACGGGTCAATCGCTTCAAAGGCACGTCCCCATGGATCATAGTCTGCCGTCGATACATTGCCGACGGTGTCGATCACGTATTCTGGCCGGGCCATAATATCATAGTGGTATTGGGCCAGAACTAACTCGCGCATCGTATAGTTGTCAAGTTGACCGATTAATACGGCATTTCCGAACCCATCGTAAAATTCGTGTTTAATGTTTTCATAATTAACCGCGTTATCATTTAAGCGTGTCGACCTCGTATAAGAATCGATCCGAGTCGTGATCAGGTATTTATTTTCATCGTCAAAATATTCCGGGCTGTTATCTACAGTTTGATCATGGTATTCGATGACGTCTTCAATCTGATAACGCTCACCATTTTGATTGTTATTCACCGGATAAATCGTTTTGGTCAAACGCCCATACACATCATATTGATATTGCGTCGTTTTGTTATCTGCGTTTGTTTCTGAAGTCATGAGTCCAAGTAAAACG
Organism: Paenibacillus sp. p3-SID1389; assembly: GCF_025151705.1. Classification (NCBI taxonomy): domain Bacteria; kingdom Bacillati; phylum Bacillota; class Bacilli; order Caryophanales; family Paenibacillaceae; genus Paenibacillus; species Paenibacillus sp. p3-SID1389. Next base: position 6,542 of record NZ_JALXVO010000083.1, read on the forward strand.
TTATATGTTCGTTGAACTGCTGTTTCGGTAATTTGCCCAGAATCATTGGTATAATAGGATTTTATTGAAGTCGGAAATAATTGATATGAACCGCTCTGACTGTAATAAGCGACAGTTCTTGCTGTTTTACCATTTTCCAATGGGATTAAAGTTTCCAAGGTTCTACCGTCAGCAGCCTGCGTGAAATTATAGGTTGTGACTTCGCCATTTGCATTTTGCTCCGTTTTTAGGCGGCCCTGAGCATCATACGTATAAAGTTCGGTTAATACCGTACCGGCATCTTTATAGTATTGGATCTTGGTTGGTAGTTTGAAATTGGCATCATACTCATAGGTCGTCGTGTGTTGTGTGACCATTGCAGCATCATTAAGCTGAGTCGCCGTTAACGGACGCGTTTCGCTCTGTAGGTCGCCCCAACTATAATATTTATAGGTTTGGTACAGCTTGTTCTCCCGGGTTCCACTGGTTGTTTTTGTTTCAACTTTCGTTGGCTTATACTTGAATGCTGTATCATAGGATTGAACAGTTTCGGTGATTTTCTCTCCGTTTGATGCTGTATGCTCGGTCATCAAGAGCTGTTTCTTCCCGTTAAACGTAGTTCTAATTTTCAAGCCATCCTGATTCAACGACTCTGAACCGAAACGATAGCTCTCCGGGATAACCTCTTCGACTTTATAAGTTGGGTAACCGGTGACATCACCGAAATACGTGTAATCCAATTTATTATACAACCCTTGAGCATAGATCCCTTTACTTGGGTCATCATAGTTATAACGGTTCAAGCCATCAAATCTAGATGTAACTTGAAATGCTTGATATGCCCCTTCCCCACCCCAGTTCCGGGTAATAACCTGATATTCATAGAAGGATGTAGAATGAGGGTACATCGCATACTGCAGCAAATAAACTGCAGTCCCCGCCTCTGAACCGCCTAATGATTTACTTATCGCACTGAATTTTTCAGAAGCCAAATAGTAGTTGTAGTAAGTGTTATAACCATTTAAGTCCGTAACTCGATATAAGTAAGGTTCATAACGTTTACCTATCAATGTCCCGTTTTCAAAAATGCTGACTTCTTCCCTCTTCTTGGCATAAGTGATTGTTTTCTTCTCCGTCGTGGAGGGATGGCTAACGGTTATCGTGATGTTCTCGGTCATATTCTGCTTGTCGAAATTAGGATCACTCAAGTTACTCTGATAAGCAAAATCAATATTGCGTCCAATCGAATCCACGATTTTCGATATTACTGGGTAATTTTTTCCGTTCATCAAGCGATTGACATGTGTGAATTTAATCTCGTTTCCAAAACGATCCTTAATTCCTAATAGTCTTCCATCAGAGCCAAAGTAGGTTTTCTTTTTGTTCTGATCCACAAGCACATAAGTTGAAGTCATTTGACCGTTCGTATAAGTTGAGTCTCTTAAAAGCTCAACATCAGTACGACCGTAGTCCTCCAGTTTGCCTTTATTACTGGCGTCAAACTTCACAACATAGGCTGCACCAGTACCATCATGGTAATGAATATATGACCCCTCGATTTGCAAAGAAGGGAATGCCATCGACCAACCTCCGCCTAAGTCGTAACGTTGTCGGCTATAGGAGTTTTCATCAGGATAAATTTTCGTTGTGGTCGTATACGAGTTCTGCACATACTGAACCGTTTTATACTCGATGTTATAGTCAATGTATCTTCTACCGCTGTCCGGTTGATTTTTCAAATAATGATCTGCAACGTTATACGCTGAGGTTTGATCGGCATAATAACCCGGAAAATACGTTGCGTATTTATTTGTCGCGATATCCCAATAGAGCAGCGTTACATAATAACCTGCTCCGGAACCGACGGTTTGGGACGAACCGGAAGTAACGGTTACTCGCTTTGTACCCACTTCGGCCTGACTGGAGTTGTACAATCGTCCCAAAGTTAAATCCAGGCCATCCTTCCCAGGAAGAGTTAAGTCAATCTCAGAGAGCGTAAGAGTTCCAGTCGCTGGATCAATGGTTTCGCTGACGCCGCTGCGGTCAGCTAGATTTGGTTTATTCGATTCATTGACTAGTTTTGGGGTTACAAGCCCGTTAAGCACCTTTTCCAGTTGCTTATTATCGATTTGGGCATGAACGCTGGGGGCACTCACTTGCGAGCCAATAATAAAAATCAAAATAGCCACTACAATATTTTTGAAGCATGATATGGCTTGTCTCATCAAAATACCCCTACTCCTTCCCTGCCAAAGCTTGTTTACTAGCCTCTTTCGCAGCTTGTAACTGACGGAGAAGCTCCGTTTCAGAAATGCCTGTTTCCTTGGATAATGAACGAATTCGCTCAAGGGTATCCGTATCTACAGAAGATGTTATTGTCTTAGCATTATTGGTTTGCATCAGTTGTTTTTCCGATTTCGATTGATAACTGGCGACAGCTTTTTCCCCTCCGGTTTTGTAGGCACCAAGCAACTCAGCCACTGTTCCTTTTCCGGTGTCGTATGCAATGAGCAAATTCAGGATATCCTCATCTTTTAATTGTTCCTTTTTGAATTGCGCATACGGTTGAGGATGAGCTTTTGCTAACTCGTTAAGTTGCTTCTGCTCCATCTCCTGTACCAAAATCACCTCTAACTCATCCCAATCTAGTCCGCTGTCTGCTTTGCGTTTCGCCAGTGCCATCGGATCTATGAGCTGCTTATTCGCTAACTCATCTAATCGATACAAATCTTCAATTGCGTATCCCTCCGAAAGGAGTTGTTCCATCTGATCTTGAGTTACTTGATAAAGATCTTTGGCATCAACATCCACCGCCAACGACTTCGTTATACTTGGGTTAACCTTGGGCTGAATTTCCACACTTTCATACACAACTTGTTCTTCACTTTGGAAATTCTCAAATGGGGATAGATCGTTATTAAGCTCCACTGTGATTGACGGTTCTTGATTCGGTACCTGAACGATGTGTTCAGTAGACGGTCCCCCGTGAAGAGCTTGATTCCATTGTTCTACGACCTCCTCGGCAAAGCCGATCGTTCCCGGGCCAATTAAGGAGGCCATTAACCCCGCGCAAAGCGGCAGTGCTAGCCATTTACGATTTGCTTTGTTCATCTTCATCCTTCTTTCACCCCTTTATGGATTTAACTGCGTTTTTACCGTCGTACGTTTGAGCAAATTCCCGTTTCGGTCGTAATCATATTGAGTTTGATAGCGATAGAGCCCTTGCTCATATTCCGTCCGGACTAGCCGGTTCGCATCGTCATAGGTGTATTGTTTAAGGGGGGAAATACTCCAACGCAATCGGTAAGGGTCAGAGCTAATCGGCATTCCATCCGCCACTGAAACCTTGAGATATATCACAGAATTCTGAACCAAATAAACCGAAAGATCGGTGTCTTGGCCATTAACAATCTGCTTAACGGCTAGTGGTTGCAAATTTGCATCGAACAGGTCCAGTCTGTACTTAGTTCCGTTAGGCGCTAACAATGTCAAGAAATAAGTATTGCTTTGTCCAACCGATAATTTATAAAAATCTCGATCAGTAGAGCTTGAGATATACGATTCATAGAGCTGGGAAACATTCATGACGGTTGCTGTTTCCGGTGCATCGTTTGGTTCATAGGTATCAAGTGCCGATACAGAAAGGTACATCGCGTCAAGACCCAAAGAATAACCAGCACTATTTGCATTTTTATCTGTCACTTCAAAACGTATCGTATGTTCCGCTTTATCATCTAATCTGATCGGTAAAGTTACTACCGAATCCGTACGTTCCTCAATTTCATATAAATCCAAAGTCTGCGTTACAGGCTCGCCATCAATCAGGATCTTGATGATTCCACCTTCCGAAGACTTCTCCATTCTTAGCTCTAGATCGTAAATTCCTTGTGTTGCAGTGAATGGAAACTCCACAAAGTCACCTAATTGATCGGCAGGATAGTTAGCAAGCAAACCCGCACTAAATTGGCTGTTTTCCAACAAATTTGGGGCTTCGCCAGTATTGGTTACAGCTGGCATATTTTCAAATTCGTACACCACTTTTCCTGAGAGTGTGCTTACAATGATACTTTCACTAAAATCAGATACAGCTGAGTCCTCAGCAACCGTCCTCATTTTGAGCGAATAGCTAGTACCAGGTGTTAACCTAGTCAAGGTATAAAAAGTCTCGTTTCCAGGAACAGAAGCAGCTAATACGTCATTCATGTAAATTTCATAGGTTACACTTGTGGTGGTAGGCACATCTGTCGAAACTTTCCAAGACAAATTGATCGTTGTATCCGATTGGACATCTGATCTAAGCTGAGTGGGTGGACTTAGTGGTATAGCTACAGGCTGAAGGGTTGAAGCTGATAAGGCCTCGCTATAATCTGATAAGGAATTGTCCTGCCCCTGCGCCCTAATCTTAAAGATGTAAGTTGTTGCTGGAGCCAACCCGGTGACTGTAAAGTTGTATTGATCACCGGTAGCTGTCCCTACTAACTGGTCGTTACAAAAAATCTCATAGAGTTTAATTGTTTCGGAGATTGAGACGATCTGCCATTCCAAATGAATCTCTGTATCCGAAATCGTTCGTGCGTGAAGTAGGGTAGGTGTTGGGATTGTTGTAGTTTCTGGGAGCGGATCTTGTGGATTTATGTCTGGTTGTGCTTCTTGAGGGTTTTGAGTCGGGTTTTGTTGAGGAAACTCGGGCGCGTTTTCGGTCTGAGGATTGGATTCGAGTCGCTCCTCACCTAATGGCAGCTCCTGCGTACCCGTTTCTTTCACTGAAATTGCTTTCTGGCTTTTTGCTGCTATAGTAGTAATTTGTCGTACTTTTGACTTGTCCGCAAATACGCTGGTGGACGATAGCGTCAATAGAACGATAACTAAAACAACAGCTATTCTCCTAGCAAATACTGACAAATAACATCACCCTTTCTGTAATATATTTCCTATAATATCATATTATATTTTATTTAGAATACTATTCTTCCATTGGGTTATAGTGTATATTAAATAATTTGGGATAATTTCACTATTTAATAAATATTTTGTATTTCAATTGTTAAAATATTTGCATTTGTAGGAAACAAAACTCGTCAAAATATATATGATTTTTCGAACATAATTCGCTGCAAACTACCCATTTGGCGGAAATATATTCGATTTTTCACATAAAATCTCAAAGTTCGGGCTGCAAGGGCACTAGCCTTGCACCAAACCTGACATGAGAAATTACAGAAAAATTGTTTGTAAAATATCCTAAATATGGTTGA
>NZ_JALXVO010000084.1:0-11073 GCF_025151705.1 Paenibacillus sp. p3-SID1389
CTAATCCCCTCTAAACTTTTTCAAATTTAAGCAAAGTGCGTCTGTAAAATATATACTAATCCGGTTTGTATATACTATATCGTTGTTCTGTATTTGTCTGAATCAAAGCAGAAAGAAGTCTTAATGCAACGCTAGTGGGCTTAATCAGGGAAAGCCTGCAAAAATACAGGTTTAATTTGAGAAACTGCTCGATTTCCAGATATCGCAGAAAAATACCTGTATTTTTGCATCTTTTTTCGGCGAAATGCGGGAATCCGGTGATAATTCCTGCACTTTTGCAGGCTTTCTTCAAGCTGGGATGAAGCATTAATATAAACTGGAAATCGGCACACCGCTCGGCAGCTTAAACGGATGCTCCGGATTGATATGATCATAAAACATGATACCGTTTAGATGATCGATCTCATGTTGCATCACGATTGCGTCAAAGCCTTTGAACCGAAGCTTGATCTCGTTGCCCTCATCATCGTATGCCTTCACTTGGACCTTCTCGTAGCGTGGAACGAAGCCCTGCACCGTCCGGTCGACCGACAGGCAGCCCTCGCTCTCCGGCAAATACGTCATCGCCTGAGAATGGCTGATGATCTTCGGATTGTACAAAGCGAGCGGCCGATCCTTGCCGTTCTCGTCCATCAGCAGAGCTGCGAACATCCGCTTGTTCAGTCCGATCTGATTCGCCGACAACCCCACGCCCGCCCGCAGCTTGTATTTCTTCGACATCTCGGGATCCTGGCTGTTCTTCAGAAATTGCAGCATCGCCGCCATTTCCTCGCGGTCTTCCTCGGTTGGGGGGATGCTGACCGGCTCCGTCACCACTCTGAGAATAGGATCCCCTTCTCTTACAATATCATCCATCGTAATGATGTAATTGCGGTTGAATTTACTCATAAATAAACAGTTCATCCACCTTCGTCTGCAAAATTTTCGCAAGCTTGAATGCCAGCTCCAGCGTCGGGTCGTACCGGTTGTTCTCCACGCAATTGATCGTTTGGCGCGTGACGCCGCATTCCGCGGCCAGCTCATTCTGGGTTAAGCCCAGCCGCTTCCGGAATTGCTTGATCTTATTGTTCATCGGCACCACCAAAATGTCAAAAGTTTTGGACTCCCCCATGGTATCACGCCCCGATGGACCTGTCAAAATCAAGATTTGATTTTAATCCCCCAGACGGAATCCTTCTGGAACCCGGCCGCTTCACGCAGTTCCGGAAGCCGCTCGTCTTCCGGATAATGCTGCTCCAAATAGTGGACATACGCCTTGCGCAAGCCAATCTCCTGATCGAGCTTATTGTATTCGCTTGGGTACTTCTCCAGCCGCGCCAAAGCGGCATCCCACCGCGCCAGATCCGCCTTGGTCGTCCGTCCTTTGCGGGTCCGCTCCGCCAGCGAGGTCAGCTCTTCATAGGATTCCCGAACCTTGGCCGAATATTTGAACCTCCGGTTAAACAACCCCAGCGCCACGATCACCAAGAAAAAGACGACCCACGCCCCGATACTCTCCATCATCCGTCACCTCCTTAACTCTATGCACAAAAATAAAAGCTCCCGCTTTCAGGAGCCGCATTGCCGTTGCTGTCTTATGGCCAATCTTATGCCGAACTTATGGCTATCTCTTTGCTGGCATATGGCTGTCATCTGGCCGTTCATTATCGTCTATCCATCGCCACTTCATCCGTGACGCTTTATTTAAACTTGTGCCAATCCAGATTACTTGTATTCAGCAGATGCTCGAAATCGTTGTCGAGCCGTTTCTGCTCCGCCCGGCGCGCTTCCTCCTTGCGGATGCGGGCCTCCTCCTGGCGGCGTTCCTCTTCCTTCTTCAGTTCTTCAGCTTGCGCCTTCAGCTTCTCCAGCGTATCCTGGCCAAGAAGATCCTTCAGCGTGGCCGGTTTGTCTGCCGCCGCGTTAGCTGGCGCGCTTGGTACGGAACGTCCTTTCTTCTTCCCCACGGATGCTTCACCTCGGTTTCCTGCGTTCCTCTTCGTTCAAGCCTAAAGTATCATAGTCGAAAAATCATTGTCAATCGGAATCGCCGGCCCCGCTTCACAGCGCCTCTTACGCTGGGCAGAAGAACCATCTCACCGCCAGGTGACTACGTAACCTGCTCCAATCCGCGAAGGAACAAGCCGAGATTAAACGCCAGGCTGTCCTTTAGCTCCAGCGGAAGACCAAATGCTCCGCGCAATTCCAGCGAGGCAAAGCCGTGAATCAAACTCCGCAACCCGCGAACCGCATGCAAAGCTTGCTCCTCCGTGAGCGGGTAACTGCCGAGGTATCGCAGGATCAAATCCACCAAGCGCCCACCGGCTTCCTGCAGCGCAGGATGTTCAGGCCCCGGCGCCGCTTGCGCCGCATCGTACAATCCGGGATAGGCATGAGCAAATTCGAGATAAGCGTTAGCGAACTCGCGGATCGCAGCCTCTCCTGCCCGATCACCGACAGCGGCGGAAATATGCTCATATAACTGGTCCAGCGCGTATTTGGCCAATTCCACGCGAATTTGCTCCAGACCGCTGACATGGTTATAGAGGGAAGGCGGCCGGATGCCCAGCTTCTTGGCAATGGAAGTAATCGTCACCGCCTCCAGCCCCTCCGCATTAGCAACATCCACAGCGGCCATCAGCACCGCTGTGCTGTCAATTCCCATTCTCGGCGACATGGGAATCCTCCTTCCGGTGAGTCACGGCCGCCGCGTTTGCAGCCGGCGCCTTGCCTAATGCCCGCTCGGCCGCCGCAATCGCTTTGGCGATGGCTGCCGCCGGCTGCTTCAGCACCGGCCCGTGCCCTACCGCCAGCAGCGAAGGGTTCAGGCCGGCCAGCTTGCGTGCGCTGGCGAGCGCGGTTTCCTTATGCCAGGTGGCAAGGGCCGGGAACGGAAACAGCGGGCGCACGGTGCCGCTCACGGCAATGCCTGCGCGGGTTTGGAAGGCATCGCCGGCGATCAGTGCGCCGCTGCGCGTATCAAGCAGCGCAAAGGAACCCGGCGTATGGCCCGGCGCCGCCACGGCCAGCAGCGAACCGATGCGCTCCCCATCGGTAAACGTAACGTCGGCGCGGGTCACCAGCTTCTTCGGCACCCCGCCGCGGATGGGCGAAGTCGGCTCCCCCGGGTCAAGCGACACGTCGCCCTCCATCAAGCGCGCATCGCGGGCGGATACGTAGACCGGAACTTCAGGAAGCTGCGCTTTTAAGGCATCCAGCGCGCCAACGTGGTCGTCATGGACATGAGTCAGCACGATCCGCGTCAGCGGCTTACCGATCTCTTCCACAGCTTTCAAGATTCCTTTGGCGCTATACGGCAAAGCTGCATCGATTAATGTGACGCCATCCTCTTCCTCGACCAGATAACAATTGACCGGAAAAAACCGGGGCAAAAAAGACAGTTGGATTAACTTCCCGTATTCCGTAATTCTCATCGCTAAATCGCCTCTCTCTCCCAAAAACTAAAACCTTTAGTTTTAATTTAAGCTAAACCCTTTAGTTTTGCAAGAGGTTTCTTCCTATTTTTTGAAGTCGTACAAGCGTGCCTCCCTGAATATGCTGTACAAGCAAAGTTATCATTTCTGACTTTTGGAGGTTTAAGCAATGAACAGCTTTTTTAGCTATGTGCTACTTGGCTTATCTGTATCCGCCCCCATCGGCCCGGTGAACGCCGCCCAATTGGATAAAGGCATCCGCGGCGGCTTCCTGCACGCCTGGTTTGTTGGCCTTGGCGCCCTATCCGCCGACCTGCTGTACATGCTGCTCGTTTATTTTGGGGTGGTGCACTTCTTGAACACTCCGTTTATGAAAAGCTTCCTCTGGTTATTTGGGTTCTTCGTACTCACCTATATCGGCATCGACAGTCTGAAGCAAGCCGGCAAAATCCCCGACGGGGGGATGAGAGGCAGCGAGCCGCTTCGGAAGTCGCTCTTGTCCGGATTTCTCATGTCCATCAGCAACCCGCTGTCCATCTTATTCTGGCTGGGGATATACGGTTCGGTATTAGCTCAAGCCGCAGCTCATATGCGGACCCAGGACTTGATCATCAACAGCAGCGCTATTATTGTCGGACTGTTGGTATGGGATTTCACGATGGCCGGATTTGCCAGCGTGTTCCGCAAGCTGCTAACGAACCGGGTCCTGATGCTGATCTCGATATTGTCCGGCCTGTCCCTCATTGGGTTTGGGCTTTATTTTGGATATCAAGCCTTTTTACTGCTCGCGCAACGATGGTAAGTCAAGCTCCCTTCGATCACGTCGTCCGTTTTGGACGCAGTACCATCGATTTGGCTGGGCGGCCCCGCCGCTTGGCCTGTTTCTTCGGCTTCCAGACGACCAGCTGCATAATGAAGGTCACGATCCCGATGACGCCAACAAACGCCAGGCTTCCCCAGAATCCCGGCCGGCTCGTGTCATGGAACAAAGTCCCCGACACCGCGATCGCGATTAGCACCATGCCGCCCCACCGTTTGACTTGCCCAAACCCGCTAAGCTTGAGCAGCTTACCCGATGTCACCAGAATAAAAAACCAGTTATAAAGCAGCAGCAATCCGGCCGATGTCGTAATGTACTCGTATATGCGCCCCGGCATGACAAAGGACATCACCACGGAAGCTGCAAGTCCGGCGGCCGTGAGGCCAATGGCAAACAACGGCCGCTCCCGCCAGCCTTTCCGTGCGAATAACGGCGGCGCATCCTTGTCCTTCGCGAGCGTAACCAGCATCGTCGTCACCGCATACAAGGAAGCGACCATCGTAGAGAAGCCGGCTACGATCAGCACGCCGTTAAACACATGGGAGATAAACGGCAGCGGATATTGGGCGAGGGCCGTTACGAATGGACTGCGTTTCGGGTCAAAGGTGTTCCAGGCCACCAAAGTGACGGCAAGCCCAATCGACAGCAAGTACACCACCGAGAGCAACAGCAGCATGATCGTACCGGATTTCGGAGCTTCCTTCGGATCACGCAGCCGAATCGCCATTATGCCCATTACCTCGATCCCGCCAAAGGCGTAAAACGCAAAAATAAATCCCGACCACAAGCCCATCCCTCCCGTTGGAAAGAAGGACTTGACCGTTTGCGGAAATTCCGGCGCTCTCCCGCCGCCTCCCTGAATCCAGCCCATCAGCGCGGCAGCGGCCACCCCCAGGAACATAAGGATGGCAGCGATTTTGATCACCGACAGCACATTTTCCATCGAATCAAACACCTTATTGCCAAGCAAAATCACGCCCAGCCCTAATACGGCATATCCAATCGCAAACATCCACATCGGCACGCCGGGGAACCAAAAACGCGAGAATAGCGATAATGCCGTCAGTTGGCTGCCCATGATCAGCAGCTCCGAGCTCCAATACACCCAGCCGCTGCCGAAGCCCGCCCAGCGCCCAAAGGCCCGCTTCGCATAGGAACGGAAGGAGCCCTGCTCCGGCTGGTCCGCGGTCATGCGGGCTAAGACCTCAAATACCGTATAAGTCCCGGCCGCAGCCAGCAGGAACGCGATCAGAATGGATGGCCCCGCCATGCGGATCCCGATCCCCGATCCAAGGAAATACCCGGTGCCGATGGTTGATGCCACCCCCAGCAAGGAGAGCTGCCACCAGCGTAGATCGCCTTTTTTCCCCTCTCCGTTTTGCGCCTTGGCCATGTTCTTGTCTCCCTCGTTTTATTTCAACAGTTCTGCATCCACGTATTCTGCGGCCGGCAAGCGGGAAATATGTAATCTGTTTCTTGCAAAAAAATAGCACCCGAAGCCCCGCTTGCCCCGGCGGAACTCCAAGTGCTTTAATTAGAGATATTTCGATTATTGGCCTGCGCCTTTCACCGGCTCTGGTTCAAGCTGCCCCTTCTTGGACGGCCAGAAGGCCGCTTTGCCAAGCAGCATGTCCATTGAAGTCTCCATCTCCCTTTTCTTGTTTGCTAACATGAGGTGATAAACATCACTCTGATCATTAATTATATATACCGGAAGGTTAATTATCAAACGGAAAATATGATATAATATGGGCTCAGTACAAGTTGCTCGAGGTGATCACGGTTGACCCTGCCACATAAAAAAGCCTTGGGACGGCCCGTCCAGCAGCCCGACGCCCTGGCGACGTCCGAGCAGATCCTGCGTTCTGCGTCGCTTCTATTTATGGATAAGGGCTATAAGTCCGTATCCATGAATCAGGTTGCCGAGCATTGCGGGATCACCAAAGCTACCGTTTATTACTATTATCCAACCAAACAGGATTTGTTCGTGGCCTCTGTCGCGACGACGCTCGCCCGGGTGAATGGACGCATCCGGCAGCTATTGGAGGAGCCCGGGACATTTCGGGAAAGATTGCTGAAAATTACCATTAACTATTTAAGGATTCCCCAGGTTCACATGGACGAGATGTTCCGCAGCATCCAGCATCATTTGTCCGGTGAGCAGCAGGAAACTTTGATCCGCCACGAAAACGATCTGTACGAAACGCTTCGCGAAGGGTTCGCCCAAGCTGCCAAGCAAGGAGAGATCGTCTGCAGCGACCCAAACCTGGCCGCCCATCTGTACGTTTCGATGCTGCGGGTGGGAGAACGTCAATACGCCGACAAAAATAAGCTGCTTCCGTCAGCGGAGCAGGCGGCCGAAGCGATCGTTAGCTTTTTGTGGAGAGGGATTCATAACTAAATTTGAAGGAGGTGGGAAGCTGTGGCTTTTGGCGTGTCGCGAGAGGAATTGGAGGCATGGAAGCGAAAGGTGGCCAGCGGAGAAATTGGTTTTCTGACTCACTATTGGCTGGACCCGCGGTTTCCGGATGCCAAGACCGTCACCAAAGTGGGTTGCTCCAACTTGGAGCGGCTCCGAGCTTGGTGCGAGGCCCATGGCCTTCCCGCCCGTTACATTCATCAACGCTCTCCGTTCCCTCATTTCGACCTGATCGGGCCGAAGCAGCGGGAAGTGTTGCAGGAAGAAGGGCTCTGGGATCAATTGGAGCGGTTTCACCTCCTATAAACGATATCAAGGCTGCTAGCCAGGATTTTGAACTGCACCCCGGCAAGCAGCCTTTTTTAAGATATCAGGACAGACAAGGCTCTCGAAATGCCGGAGAATTAACGTTTATTGAAGATTTCCGTCAATACCGGCACGATTTGCGATTTGCGGGATACAACGCCTTTCAGTACGGCTTTGTTGTCAACGAGCTTCACGTTGTAGGCTTGCTCGACGGCATCGGCTGCTTTACCCAGCGCCAAGCCCACGGAGTCGTTGTTCAGGATGTCGGTCACGACAAACAGGAACAGGTCCAGTCCTTTGTTGGCGATGATCCCGTTCAGGGCTGCCTCAATTTCACTTTGACGGGACAAGACGTCGTTGACGTCCACCGCGTTCACTTGGGCGATTTCAACTTTAGCTCCGCCCATGTCGAATTCTTTGGCGTCCAGGGAAATCAACTGCTCAATCGTCTTATCGCTGAGGTCGGCCCCTGCTTTCAGCATGTCCAATCCGTACTCTTCCGCGTTGACGCCGGCGATTTCAGCCAGCTCCCGTGCCGCAGCTACGTCTTGCTCAGTGCAGGTTGGCGATTTGAAGAGCAGCGAGTCGGAAATGATTGCGGACAGCATCAAGCCGGCGATGTTGGCTGGGACGGCGATGCCGTTTTCTTTATACATTTTATTCAGGATCGTTGCGGTGCAGCCAACCGGTTCAGCCCGGTAGTACAGCGGTCCGCTTGTCTCGAAGTTGGCGATCCGGTGATGGTCGATCACTTCCACAACACGCACTTGCTCAATATCGGAAGCGCTTTGCTGACGTTCGTTATGGTCGACCAGAATGACTTCTTTCGCTTCGTTCGCCACGGTCTCAACCAAACGCGGCGCTTCGAAGCCAAAGCGTTCCAATGCGAACGCCGTCTCCCCGTTGACATCGCCCAGGCGTACAGGCTCAACGTTCCAGCCCAGCTTGGACTTCAGGTCGGCGTAAGCGATTGCCGAACAAATCGTGTCCGTGTCGGGATTTTTATGACCGAAAATCAATACTTTTTCCATCTCATTACTCCCCTTTAGCATGACTTCATGTCAAAAGTATAGCTTATTAGCGGAGCGGCAAGCAAGACTCTCGTCCAAGCCTGGTCCGTTATCCGGACGTGATCCAGTGAGTTTACTTCTCCTGACAAACCGGGTACGATCAAGTTTAATGCTTCAGCTTATTCTTGCTTGGAATGGCGCTCAGTTGGGCCTTCAGTCCGCCTTCAGTCGGCATTCAGCAAATGTTCAGCATCATCGCGCATAATAGAATCATCAGAATGGACACGCATGGATAGGTGCAAGGGGGATATTTTTCAATGAAACAAGTTAAAGGGGCAAAAATCTTGCTGGTGGATGATGAACCGCATATCGTGCAGTTTCTTGAGCTGGGTCTGCAAAATGAAGGATTTGAGGTGCGCACCGCCGGAGACGGTATGACCGCTGTCGCCATCGCCGCCGAATTTCAGCCGCATGTGATCGTGCTGGATGTGATGATGCCGGGAACGGACGGCTTTGAAGTGTGCCGGTTGCTGCGAAAGAACGGCGAGAACGTAGCCATCATCATGCTGACGGCCAAGGACGAAGTCGAAGATCGAGTGAAGGGGCTGACGATTGGCGCCGACGATTACGTCGTGAAGCCGTTCAGCTTCGAGGAGTTGCTCGCTCGGATCGGTGCGCGCCTGCGCAATCAGTTTCCGGCCCTGTTTGGTGAAGTGGTGATTGGCCCCTTCCGACTGGACGATCGCCGCAAGGAAATTGCCTATTTGGATCAGGTGTTGGAATTATCCCCCACCGAATATGAGCTGCTGAAATATTTGATCCTGAACCATGGCATCGTCTTAAGCAAAACGACGATTTTGGATAAAGTGTGGGGTTATGACTTTGGGGGCGAGGAAAATATCGTGGAGGTCTATATCCGGTCCCTGCGCGAAAAATTAAATGACCGGGAGCACCGGTTAATCCGAACGCTGCGCGGTGCGGGCTACCGCGTAGATCTGCCATGAAGCGCCTTGCCGGCAGAAGCCGGGCACGGACTGGCGGGATTACCGCCGCCGGGAAGCGATGGATCCGCGGACTTCGCAGCCTGATCTCCCCAAGCTCACTGCGCTTTCAGCTGCTCTCTAGATCCCTTTTTCTGTTAGCCGCTCTATTAATTCTGATTGGCGTATTTCAGTACGTCATCATGAAAGACTTCCTATACAAAAACCAAGCCGAAACCATGGTATCCCAAATGCGCGGCCCGCTTCGGGATGTCTTTATGAAGGCAGGCCAGCCGATCGAACACTGGGGACCCCCGAAGCCGGGGGGGGATGGCGCTGGAGTCGGGGCTGAGGCCGGGATGAACGGGAGCGCGCCTGGCGGCGGGGGCATCGGCGGAGAAGGAACTGATGGTCGTCCTCCGCAGTTGTTTATCCCCGGCGCCTCGCTCGCCATCATCAACAGCGATCATGATTTTATCGATCTGAACGCTGAATCCGGCGCCCCTGCCCCTCAGCTGTCCGATGCGGAATACGCCGCATTGTTCGAAGAGAGTCAGCCGGGATCGGAAGGCTACCGCGTCATCGAGGATCAGGACGGGAAGGAACAGCTGGTGGTCTTTCGTTTGGTTGGGTTGCCCGGAGAACAAGGCGAACGTGCCTGGCTCGTCCAAATGGGCACTTATACCGCACCGTTACGCGAAGTCGTGATGCGTCAGCTGCTGACGTTTGTCGGCCTCTCACTTCTGGCATTGGCCGGCGGACTGGCGCTGTATCTGCCGATTTTGCGCCAGGCGTTAACGCCGCTTAATCAAATGGTGCGCATCGTAGAGGATACCAATGCCGGGAATCTCAGCAACCGGTTCACGGCGGCATCCGGACAATCGGAAATTGATCGGCTGGGCGCTTCCTTTAATGGAATGCTGGAGCGGCTCGAGGAATCGTTTGAGGCCGAGCGTGAAGCGAAGGAGCAGATGCGCCGGTTCGTCGCGGACGCTTCCCACGAGCTGCGGACACCGCTGACCTCGATCCACGGCTTCCTGGAGGTGCTGCTGCGGGGAGCCGCCAACCGGCCGGAGCAGCTGCATACCGCGCTGAACAGCATGCTGGGCGAAGCGCAGCGGATGAAGAAGCTGGTCGAGGATTTGCTGACGCTCGCCAAGCTCGACCGCACGCCAGTCGTCCAGCGCACCCAGGTACGCTTGGATAAAGTGATCGCGGAGATGGAGCCGCATCTGCGGATGCTGGCCGGGGAGCGCGAGGTCCTGTTCGACCTGCAGCCAGGGCTGACCGCGATGTGCGACCGGGACAAAATCAAGCAAGTGGTGTTGAACCTGTTCCACAACGCCGTTCAGCATACCGACCCGCAGCAAGGGACCATCGCGGTGCGCTTGTCGGCTCACCCCCGTCAGGCTGAACTGGATGTGCGGGATAACGGGCCCGGCATTGCCCCCGAGCATTTGCCGCATGTGTTCGAGCGGTTTTACCGCATCGACGCCTCCCGCACGCGCAAACAAGGCGGAGCCGGGCTGGGCCTGTCCATCTCGCAAGCGATCGTTGAAGCGCATGGCGGCACGATCGAGGTTCACAGTGAGCCAGGCCAAGGCGCAACCTTCAGGGTGACGCTGCCGGCGATATAAAGGGCCAGCGGTGCATATGCTGGCTGAGCATACGCTGGCTGAGCATACGTCGGCTGAGCATACGTCGGCTGAGCATACGCTGAGCCAAGTATAGACCGGCCAAGGCGTGCGCCAGCCAGGCATAGAGAGCAACCGGGCAACGCACGCTAAGCATGCACCGACGAAGCATATGCCCGGCTAAGCATACGATGGCACTCATATACCGGCCGCACATTCGCTAACCGGCCACCCAACGGTCGGCCAAGCATTCGCCCGCTAGCCATACATCAGTCGGCCACACATTCGCCCGCCAGCCTGCGGCTAACGGACCGTAATGACGTTATTTGCTTATTTCCCGGATATTTCCCTTTGTAACGGACTCAATAGCCGTTATTAAGCTCCCAATATGGGAATGACAGCGAAAAAGAGCAAAATAACGTCATCTGTGTCCGTTAGCCTAGAGTAAACGTGTTGTTGACACCAATAACGTCATTGGAGTCCGTTACATT
>NZ_JALXVO010000085.1:0-10270 GCF_025151705.1 Paenibacillus sp. p3-SID1389
CAACGTTGACGATATGTGGCATTATTTTATATAATAATTGATAATCCAATTCTATAGTGTGGAACTTTGAAGAGGAATAGTAATTTGGATTTCGCCATCCAGAGAGCCGGCGTTTGGTGCAAGCCGGTTGGGGAATGCAGATGAACTCGCCTTGGAGTTATGATGCGCAAATCATCATCGTCTTGCCCGCGTTAAGGGTGCAAAGGGAGCTAGGACAAAGCATGTCCGACGCTAACTAGGGTGGTACCACGGGAAATCTCCTCTCGTCCCTAGCGATCATAACGCTACGGGTCGGGAGGTTTTTAATTTTAGGGAGTTCAATCAGTCGGTTATTGACTTTGATCCCGCATATCAAATTGTTGTTTCAAGGAGGATTTTGAATTATGGCGGACTATAACGTGCCCCATGACGTTTACCGTCCCCAGGCCATCGAACCGAAATGGCAGGCCTACTGGGATGAGCATCACACTTTCAAAACACGGGAAGAGTCGGGGAAACCGAAGTTTTATGCCCTTGACATGTTCCCTTATCCATCGGGAGCAGGCCTCCATGTAGGCCATCCGGAAGGCTATACGGCCACGGATATCGTCTCCCGCTTTAAACGGATGCGCGGATATAACGTTCTGCATCCGATGGGCTGGGATGCTTTCGGGCTGCCGGCGGAGCAGCATGCGCTCGATACGGGCGAACATCCGCGTGATATCACGGTGAAGAACATCAACAATTTCCGGCGCCAAATCAAGTCACTGGGCTTCTCCTACGATTGGGACCGCGAGATCAGTACGACGGATCCGAATTATTATAAATGGACGCAGTGGATTTTTATCCAGCTGTATAAAAAAGGTCTGGCCTATGTGGCCGAAGTTCCGGTGAACTGGTGCCCGGCATTGGGAACGGTGCTGGCGAACGAAGAGGTCATTGATGGCAAGAGCGAACGCGGCGGCCATCCGGTCATCCGCAAGCCGATGCGCCAATGGGTGCTGAAAATTACCGAATATGCCGAACGACTGCTGGAAGACCTGGAGGAGCTGGACTGGTCGGAAAGCATCAAGGATATGCAGCGCAACTGGATTGGGAAATCCGAAGGCGCCGAGGTCGTCTTCGAGATTGATGGACATGACGCATCTCTGACGGTCTTTACCACACGCCCGGATACGCTGTTTGGGGCTACTTATGCCGTGCTTGCGCCAGAACATGAACTGGTCAAGAAAATCACGACCGATGCTCAACGCGAAGCGGTTGAAGCTTACCAAGACCAAGCTGCGCGGAAGAGCGATCTGGAACGTACCGACCTTGCTAAGGAGAAAACCGGGGTGTTCACCGGTGCATACGCGATCAATCCGGTCAATGGCGAGAAGCTGCCGATCTGGATTGCCGACTACGTGCTGGCGGGTTACGGAACCGGTGCGATCATGGCCGTACCGGGGCATGATGAGCGCGACTATGAATTCGCCAAACAGTATGATCTGCCGATCATCGAGGTGGTCGAAGGCGGCGATCTGTCGAAAGAGGCTTACACGGGCGACGGAGCCCATGTGAACTCCGGCTTCCTGAACGGTCTGGGCAAAGAGGCAGCAATCAAGAAAATGATCTCCTGGCTGGAGGAAAACGGCAAAGGCCGCGGCAAAGTGACTTACCGCCTGCGCGACTGGCTGTTCAGCCGTCAGCGGTATTGGGGTGAGCCGATCCCGATTCTGCATCTGGAAGACGGCACGATGAAGCCGGTACCGGAAGATCAGCTGCCGCTGGTTCTGCCGGATGTGGATGCCATCAAACCGTCGGGTACCGGGGAATCGCCGCTGGCGAACGTGACCGAATGGGTGAACACGGTAGATCCGGAAACGGGGCTGCCAGCTCGCCGCGAAACGAATACGATGCCGCAATGGGCCGGAAGCTGCTGGTATTATCTGCGTTATATCGACCCGCACAACGACAAGGAGCTGTGCTCGAAGGAGAAGCAGCAGGAATGGCTGCCGGTTGACCTGTACATCGGTGGGGCTGAGCATGCAGTGCTTCACCTGCTCTACGCCCGCTTCTGGCATAAGGTGCTGTATGATCTCGGAGTGGTTACGACCAAAGAGCCGTTCCAAAAACTGGTAAACCAAGGGATGATCCTTGGCACCAACAATGAGAAGATGAGTAAATCCCGCGGCAACGTCATCAATCCGGACGAAATCGTTAACCAATACGGGGCGGATACGTTGCGCGTTTATGAAATGTTCATGGGACCGTTGGAAGCAACGAAGCCATGGAATGAAAGCGGCGTGGAGGGCATTCACCGCTTCCTGTCCCGCGTATGGCGTCTGTTTGTTGCTGAAGACGGCAGCCTGAATCCGAAAATTACAGCGGACGGCGGCAGCGACGAATTTAAACGCACTTGGCACAAGACGATTAAGAAAGTGACGGAGGATTTTGAAAACCTGCGCTTTAACACCGCGATCAGCCAGTTGATGATTTTCGTTAACGAGGCTTACAAAACGGATGCTGTGCCGAAAGCGGCAGCGGAAAACTTCGTGCAGATGCTGTCCCCGCTGGCACCGCATTTGGCGGAAGAGCTGTGGGAACGCCTTGGCCATACCGATACGATTACGTATGAACCATGGCCAACGTACGATGAGGCTTGGACAGTAGAATCCGAAGTTGAAATCGTCGTGCAAGTGAACGGAAAAATCGTAGAACGCACGAAAATTTCCAAAGACCTGGATCAAGCAGCTATGCAAGAACATAGCTTAAGCCTGCCGAACGTTCAGCAGGCTGTGGCTGGGAAGACGATTCGCAAAGTGATTGCGGTGCCAGGCAAGCTGGTGAATATCGTCGTCGGATAAGCCGCTTCCCTTCGTGAGGGCGTAGGTTTGTTCAGGAAATGGAGGCGGCCCCCGATCCGTCCGGCGGTTTGACGCCGGCAAAGGGGGCTTCCCTTTCCGGACATGACGGAGCATGATCCGAAGACGACGGCAGGGCATCCGGAATGGCCGGATGAAACAGCGCATGCAGCTTGCTGATATCGTCGTCGTATTTGCGATGAGTCGTATCGATCAGGCGGGCAAAAACCTCGCGCAGGCTGGAATCCAGCACAGCGATGCCTTCAGCGGTCACTCCTCCGGGGACGGCAACCCGTTCGATCAGTTGCTCGGGGTTCAGGCCGCCTTCGGTCAGCAGCTTGCCGGTGCCTAGCAGCATTTCCGAGCCGAGCGCAATCGCCTCCGCATAACCGATACCGGTTAATTCAGCGGCAGACTCGGCCCAAAGCTGCAGCATATGAGCAACGAAAGCCGGCCCGCAGCTGGATAAATCGGAAGCGATTCGAGTTTCGCTCTCTTTGAGAGTGATTGGCGTGCTGATTGAGGACATCAGCTGCTCCAGGAGCAGACGGTCTTCGGGGCGAATCCGCCCGCCGTAGATGCAGAGCGAAGCGCCGCTGTGAACGGAATGCGTGATGCTGGGAATGATTTTGGCGATTTTTGAGGGAATGGCAGCTTCTAAGGTTTCAATTTGAACGGGGCTCGTGATCGACACGACGATCTGTTTCTCATCGAGCACGTCCCGGATTTCCGCGATGACATCGGGGTAATCCAGGGGTTTTATGCACAAGAAGACGATTTTGCTTCCCTGGGCGGCTTCGGCATTGCTGCTGTACGCCCGCAGTCCGGGATGGCGCTGGGCCAGCCGTTTCGCTTTCGAGGGAGAGCGGTTGCTGGCACAAATATTTTGCGGGAGCAGCGCGCCGGAACGCAAAAACGCGTCAATGAGCAGGCTTCCCATGGCTCCGGTTCCGATGAAGGCGACTTTCATCCGGCTTCCCCTTTCCGTGCTTCGCGCACTGTATTGGTAAAACGTTAAAGTGATTGCACTCGTTCACTTGTTGTGGTATTGAGGCGGTTAGTCTTACGTTATTGCGATCCTACTTTTGCCGTTTCTACTTCACTTGTATAGATTGTATGCAGCTTGATTGGATCTTCATGACTATTGGCAGATTCTTTTAAGATGTTGAAAGAGGAGTGGAGTTACGATATGCGGAGGGAACTCGTATTGACGGCCATCGTTTCGGCTGCGATTGGCGCCGGATTGATGCTGCTGGCTACGGGCAGCCGCCCACCTGCAGGCATCGAAGGCTGGAGGCCGATCAATGCCGAGGTTAAGGCCGCACTGGCCACAGAAGGCTCGGCTGCGGATCCAGGCGGCGATAAGGCCTCTAAGCCCGCAGAAACTGCGTCAGCGGTGGACAAGCCTGGCGAAGAGGTGACTGGGAACGGCGCAGCCGGGAAAACAGAGCCAGGCGGCGGTTCAGGAGAGACGGTAACGAACGCGGATGCAGCAGGTCAGAACGCAGGGCCTAGTGCCGGGGCCGAATCGAACAGCGGAGTTGCAGCCTTTAAGGAAGAAGCCGGGAAATCAACGGATACGGGAAAGATCAGCATTAATCGCGCCGGATTGGCCGAGCTGCAGGAAATCCCCGGGATCGGCGAGAAGAAAGCCCAAGCTATCCTCGATTACCGGAATGCGCACGGCCCTTTTACCTCCATTGAAGAGTTGACTCAGGTGAAAGGCATCGGAGACAAAATGCTGGAGAAAATGAAGCCTTATATCGGGCTGTAAGGCTTGTGATCGAAAGATGACTTGCGAGGGTGATGATGGAATATGAATCCGGACAAACGCAAAGATTGGGATACGTATTTTATGGATATCGCTTATATGGTATCGACGCGGTCGCGGTGTAACCGACGTCATGTCGGCGCTGTGCTCGTTCAGGGCAAGAAGTTGCTGGGTACGGCATATAACGGAGCCCCTTCCGGCGTTCCGGACTGCTCGGAGGCCGGCTGTATGATTGCGGAAGAATACGAGCTGGTGGTGGAGGACGGACAGGAGAAAATGGTGAAGAAGCAGCGCTGCGTCCGCACCATTCATGCCGAGCAGAATCTGCTGTTGTTCACCGACCGGATCGACCGGGAAGGTTCCAGTGTTTACGTCACGGACGAGCCATGCTGGACTTGTGCCAATATGCTGGCCAACAGCGGCATTACGGAGATCGTGTTCCATCGGCCCTATCCGAAGGATACCGGCAAAGTGACGGCCATGATGGCGCAAAAAGGCATCACCTTCCGCCGTCTGGAAGGCTATCAACCGCCGCAGGAAACGATTGCGCACGTGGAAGAATAATTGAAATCTTACGATTGATCATCGAATGTGGAAGCACCTCATTCGCCTTAGGGCGGGTGGGGTGTTTTTTGTTTAGGTGGACTTGGGAGGGGATGTCCATGAACCGGAGGCCGTTAATCGCGATCGCCTGCGGTTGGATGGCTGGCAGCGGCTTGGCGGCAGCTTATGCCGGCTGGCGTTTTTGGCTGTTTGGGCTGGGATTATCGTTGGTATGTACGGCTATCGCCATCATTTGGCGTCAGTCGTGGCGGAGTCTCGCCTTGGCAGGGCTGGCTTTTTTGCTTGGAGGCGGCTATTGGCTGTATAACGAAGCGGGAAATGTGAGCCGGATCGGGCCGATGGTGGCTGGTGTGAATGTAGAAAAAGAAGCGAGAACGGGTACACGCCCTATAAAGGAGGGGGCGCAGCCACTTGACGGTCAACCCGTCCGTCTGGAGGGAACGATCGTGTCCACGCTAAGGGTTGACGGGGATCGGGCTGATTTTACGCTGAAGGCCGACCGCCTATCGCTAAAGTCTCCAGAGGGGAAAGCATCGGTGATGCAGGAGATTCCCCGAGGAGAAAAGGTAGCCGTCCAGCTGCGGCTGGCGTCGCAAAGCGAACAGCGTACGGCGGCCACCTGGCGTCGCGGGCTTCGGATTACGCTAAACGGAACGTTGGAGTCACCGCAGCCTGCCCGCAATTTTGGCGCGTTTGATTACCGCCGGTATTTACATTTGCAGCGGATCCATTGGCTGGTCAAAGCATCGGGTGTATCGTCCCTGAAGGCGGGACAGCCGACCCGAGGCGTCGCCGCAGCCTTGGGATATATCGATGCGCTGCGCGAACGTCTTGGTGAGCGTATTGAGGGGTTGTTTCCGGGCTGGCAAGCCGGTTATATGAAGGGGCTGCTGATTGGGCTGCAGGATGAGCTGGAGCCGGACAAATATGCGGAGTTTACACAGCTGGGACTTACGCATATCCTGGCCATCTCCGGCAGCCATGTCGCGATTAACGTGGCGCTTGTGTTCGGATTACTTCGCCTGTGCCGGGTGACGCGGGAGACGGCAATCACGGTTGCAATGATGTTCGTTCCGGGATACATGCTGCTTACCGGTTTCTCCCCATCGGTCATCCGGTCCGGGCTGATGACGATGCTGGGGCTGTATTTGCTAAGGCGCGGGCTGCTAAAAGACAGCCTGAATGTATTGGCCGCCGTTGCGATGCTGATGTTGATCTGGGAGCCGTATTATTTGCTGAACGTGAGCTTTCAGCTCTCGTTCGCTGTGACGGCGGGGCTGATCGTGTTCGTCCCGCGCTTAACTCCGTACCTGAGATGGCTGCCTGGTAAGATCGGGAATGCGGTGGCGATCACGTTGGCGGCGCAGCTGGTATCTTTTCCGCTGACCATTTTCTATTTTAATCAGTTCTCTTTCCTATCGATTCCGGCCAATTTGCTGCTGGTTCCGTTGATTGGTACCTTAGCGCTTCCGCTGGGAACAGGGGCGTTGCTGTTAGGGTTGTTATCGATCAAGCTGGGCGCCTGGGCGGCTCTTCCGGTACGTTGGCTGAACGAGGCAACGTTTGCAGCAACAAACTGGCTAAGTGCGCGCAGCGGCTTTATGACCTATTGGAAATCGCCATCGCTGCTTTGGATCGCGGCTTTTTATGCCGGGTGCTATCTGCTGGTGTATTGGGGACATCGCCGTGAGCGCTTTGCCGCCGAGGCCTTAGCTGTCAGTGGGCGGGATGACGAAACCGTTCCTTTGAATCCAGCTAAACGAGAGGCAGCTTTCGCTCATCTCAGCTGGAGTGAGTGGCCTCAGGACGTGCCTGGATTCCGGGCTCGGCTAGGGTTTCTTGGGAGATTGACAGCTGTTAGAACCGCCTGGGCCCAACAGGGTCACGGATTGGGGCCGATCGCAGACGCGCTTAGCCGATGGGTATGGACGAAACGAATGGATCTTCTGCGTTTGGGCGTAGCCATGGGCCTAGGGCTGCTGCTGATCACTGGATATCAACCGGCATACAGCCAAGGGACCGGCTATATCGAGTTCATCGATGTCGGCCAAGGTGATTGTGCCCTGATCACAACGCCATCTGGCAAGCATATTTTGGTGGACGGCGGCGGGACGGTATCGTTTCGCAAAGCGAAGGATGCGTGGCGGGAGCGGCGTGAACCTTTCGAGGTCGGGGCCAAAACGGTGGTTCCGCTGCTCAAGAAGCGCGGGATCCACCGCTTGGATGCGGTTATTTTAACGCACGGGGACCAGGATCATATCGGCGGACTGCAGGCGGTGCTTGATTCCATTCCCGTGGAGGCGCTGTTGATCAATGGCAGCCTGGCCGAGTCCAAGACGATGACGAGCTTGATGGAAACGGCGCTGACCCAGCGTATTCCGGTGTATTCGGCAAGCCGCGGCATGAAGCTGCAACCGGATGACGCCACCCTCTTGGAGGTGCTTTATCCCCTGATGCCTGAGGAGGCGCTTAACCCAATCCCCTTCGTGAAAGAACAAAATCACCGCTCGATCGTCTTTCGTTTAGATATGAATGGAGCTTCCTTTTTATTTACAGGTGATATGGATGAGGCGGCGGAGAAGGAGGTACTTGGGCTTGAAACGCTGACCGCTTTGCGAACGACAACGCCGAATCCCTCTTCGATCGATGTCATGAAAGTCGCCCACCACGGCAGCAAAACCTCTACCTCTGCAGCTTGGCTAGAATATTGGCAACCGGAAGCGGCAGTTATTTCGGTTGGCGCTTCAAACCTGTATGGCCACCCGCATCCTACGGTCATTGATCGGTTGAACGCTCAACAGATTCGAATCTATCGAACCGACAACCAAGGCGAGGTCCAAATGAGAGTTCGAGAGGGAAGAATCGAGGTTAGATATAAGCTGCTTCCAATCCCATAGAATCAGGCCTTTTCGCTGTTTGTAAGGATGACGGGGCCTTTTTTTTCTGGTATCCTTAGGTCAGATTGCTTAGAGGGTGGACTTCTAAAATATTTTTTAAAAATAGTAACAACATTGCAACATCTTGTCGGACATTAGCGTCTGTAAGGATGCAAGGAAGGGGGAGCCTTAGTGGTAGAGCAGGGACTCATCAGAGCCGCTCAAACGGGCGATCGCGACGCTCTAATCACCCTATTGCGAGAAATTGAAAGCCATGTGTACCGGACGGCCTATTATATTTTAAACAATGAACAGGATGCACATGATGCTGCTCAGGAAGCGCTCATTCGCATTTATACGAAAATCGGTTCCTATGAAGAAAAAGCGCAGTTCAAAACCTGGGTTCAGCGGATTGTGACCAACATCTGTATCGACAAATTTCGCAGAAATAAGCCAACCGTATCGATCGAAGAGCACGAAATGGTGTTTCAGGGGAATGATAGCGTAGAACGGGAAGTGATGTCGGGCTACTTGGCCGAGGACATCCGAAGCGCGATTGAACAATTGCCGGATCACCATCGGTCGGTGGTTGTGCTGAGGTATTTGCAAGATTTTTCGTATAACGAAATTGCTGACAGCTTGAATTTGCCGCTGAATACGGTGAAATCCTATTTATTTAGGGCAAGGCAACAGCTGCAACACTTACTCCAAGATTATCAGAAAGGTGGTGTATCAGGATGAAGTGCCCAGAGGCGGTGGAATGGATGCATCGTTATCTAGACCATGACTTAAATGAAGAGGAGACCTCTCTTCTCTTTGAGCATATGCGCAGTTGTGAAGAGTGCGCCGAAACGTTTGCGCTGCTTCGCAAGCTGTCTGCGCAATTGGAGGAGCTGCCGAAGGTAGTTCCGAACTATAGCCTCGTGGACGCGATCCTTCCGCAGTTGGATGAGATCGACCGGGCCCGCCGTGAAGGCGGCAGTGCTGCGGAGGAAATCGTGCTGCCGATGACAGCGGTGAAACGCGATGCGGATGCCGGTCAAGGTGGCATGCTGCCGAGCCGACGCAGTCTTCGTCGTCCTGATGCGGGAGCAGGAATGCGTCGGAGCCGGATTTACCGGTATGGGGCGCTTGGTGTGGCGGCGGTATTGATATTGGGCGTATTCATTTATCAATACGAACCGCGCACTGTATCCGATGCCGAGATCGCCATGGACACCGCGTTGGAATCGGCGAATGAGCAATCCTCGGCAGCCAACTCGGCGGACGATGCCGCGGGCAACGCTCGGCTGTTCAGTGACGACACCAATACCGGTGAGCCTGAGACCGGAGATTTGGACACTCCAGTGTCCAAAGATGTGGTTCCTCCGACTGAGGACTCGAATACCGGAGGCGCCCAAGATCGAATTGCTCCCGGGAATGCACCGGATACCGGTTCTCCAGCGGTGACGCCGGGCAACCCCGGTGCAGGCGACAAAGCTCCAAGCGAGCCAAATCAAGGGAAGAACCATTCGTCCGGCAGCCCTTCGGTTCCAAATGGCGGCAGTGACAAGGCTCCTGTGCAGGAGCCAATATCGCCAGAAGCGGGAAATTCGGACCCTGCGGGCGATACGCAAGCTCCGGACAATCTGGAATATCCGATCGCAGATCAGCAAATGCTCATCGATGATCTCAGAGAGAAGTTTGGCATCGCGAGCTTTAATATCTGGACTTCTCCAGATGGCGCATTTGAAGCCGAGTTCAAGGACGGACACCTGTATGTATATCGTCTCGAAGCCCAGGAACGGAAACTGGTGGCTGATCAGGTGATCGATGGGAATTGGGTTGACGGGTCGTGGTCGGAAGCAGGCCATGTATTTACGTACGAGACAGAAATCGAGGGAACCCCTGCGGTTCATACCATCGATGCCGAGAAGGCGGCCACGGATGCTGCAAAAGGAACACAGCCCTAAAATAAGTGCAAAAGACGGACGAATTTGGGCGGTTTTTTGAACATGCGGCAGTCACCTTTTCAGGAGATATGGAATAGGTTATATATATAGTAGAGATAACGGATTAAACCCCTGATCGTCGTATGACCGCTGGCGGGAGAGTTTCTAGAGCTCTTTAGCCCGCGTTTATATAGATGTTCCGGGACAGAGGGATCTTTCGCCAAGAGGCAGAGGTCCCTCTGTTGCATTATAAGCGGTTGTTTAAAAAGTCATCTTGGGATCACGAAGTGTCTCAGGGAAGTGTTC
>NZ_JALXVO010000086.1:0-9691 GCF_025151705.1 Paenibacillus sp. p3-SID1389
CGCAGGATCAACGCCTGCAACTGGGCGTATCGCTGGGATTTAGCTTTTATTCACATATAGATCACTGTTGCCATCGATCTTGAGCTTGAACTCGCCGGTTCCAAGCGTACCATGAATTTCCTTGTGATCCACCACAAAGGGCAGCTCGGTAAAAATATCTCCGTATCCGCTCGAACCCGTAAGCTCGTAGTTCCCTTCCTCCGGAAGCTCGACCCGCAGCTCGCCAACCGCGCTGTATACGTCCCAATCGCCGCCAACCAGCCGGGAGGTAATCTCGATTTTGCCGTTAAGCGATTCGGCCTTCAGGTCTAGCGGAACGCCGTCTACCCGGATATTGCCGTTCTTCGTATGCACTTGAATTCCATCCTGTGCCTCGGTTAACGTAATATCGCCTACCAGAGTGGACAAGGAAGCCTTGCCCGTAATCCCCCGGCCTTTGATATTCCCGCCTTGCGTATCAATCTGGGCATCGCCAAAGATCCGATACAGCTCGACGTCCCCGTTTAACGTTTTGGCCGAAACATCTCCTATCACATCCCATAACCGTAAGTTCCCATTCCCCGTTTGCAGCTTCACCTGCTTCATGGCCTGAACACCGGTTAATGTGATTTTCCCGTTCGAGGTGGAAATGTCCAAATCTAAAAACCGGTTTTGCGGGACAATCAGGGTCACGTTCACCTTCGGGTGACGGCGGCCAGTCTCCCCGTATGCCTTATCCTTAACGGATAAATTCAGCGTCTTCCCTATATCGGCCTCGATGGACGTGACTGCCGCAATTCTACGGGCTGGTTCATTCTCCAGTTGATCGATCCAAACCGTATAGCGGACAATAATATGGTCGATCTCCGCCTTACGCACCTCGATATCCCCATTCATTCCATCAAAAACGATCCGTTCGGTATCCAGGTCGATGGGGAGATCCAATTGGGGTTTCTCCACGCGGTAGCCTTCCTGTGCGCTATACTCTGTCCCCGCGGCCGTCAAATCCAGACTGACCCGGTTCCATAAATGCAGGTATTGGTCCTGCTGTGTTATCGCGAACACCGAGAAGGCCATAAACATGGACAGGAGCAACCCCTTCACGTCGACACGCGGCCGGAATCTGGCTTGCATGGCTCTCATTCGTTTCCAGACCAATATTATAATATGCTCAATTCCCCACAAAACGAACACCAACGGCCACCATCGGATCAACAGCCGCAACGCGTCCCCATCCTTCATCGCATCATGCAGCAAAAATCCCGCTGTCGTCAGCAGAACCACAGCTGTAGTAAAACGTCCCGAGCGCAGGAAGAGACGTTTCGATTCGCGCAGGATCAGCAGCAACGCAGCCATCGCCAGCGCCGCAGAGACCAGATAAGCTCCGGCGTATTGCACCAGCAGCTGAAGCCAATACGGCTTCAGCTGAAGCACAATCAAAACGGCGCCGCCCCCGATCAGCAGCACCCCCGCTCCGAGGCCCTGCTTGAAGCTTCGGCCGGACGAGGTATCCGCGAAAGGGGGTTGGCTCGTTTCGAGTTCTTTTTTCAGACGGGCATTGTGGGCATCCGTGGATTGAAGGACATCATAAATGCTAAAGAAATAAGCCGCGGGAATTAACAAGCCAAGCCATATGAGCAGCGGCACATTAATCGCCATGCGGACAGAAGAGAAATAAATCAATGCCGAAGCATCGATCAAGACAAAATACATGAAGCAAAGGCCGCGTAAATAACTGCGCAAATACAAATGCCCCAACCCTGGGAACAGGGCGGACAGCAGACCGGCAATCAGCTTGCGCTTGCGTCGCCGGGGCTGGTATCCTTTCGAGCGCCCTTGCATCGGCGGCTGTCCGATCGGCAGCATATCCGGCGTCATTTCCCCCACCTCTTTCTATCTCTGTTGGGCTTCATCCAACGCGAATCTCTCTTTTCCTTAATCATAACCGATACGAACTTATTCTGTAACGTGGAAGGAACTGGTCCCTCCATAACCTGCGGTATCCGTGCTTGATTAATCAAAAAGCACGCCCTCAAACCTTAGCCATCCGGTTTGAAAGCGTGCTTGAATCTCTTTACTGATTCAGTCGGTATATCATCAATTCTACGCCAGATGCAGATTGGACGGACCGCACCGGACGAAAGCCAAACTTGCGGTACAGCGCAACGGCAGGGGCGTTCTGCGGACTGGCCGTTACGGTAAACTCCTGCTTGTCCAGATGGTTGGTCAGGACATACTGCAACAGCTTGGCTCCAATTCCTTGACGCAAATGGTTTGGGTGAACCATTAATCGGGTGATCTCCATACTTCCGGGCATTTCATCGCGGACCGCGATTGCCCCTAGCAGCTCCCCGTCCTCCGACAGCTCACCGATAAACACATCCCTGCTCGTGCGGATGGAGTCAAACGTATCCGGCAGCGGCGGCATCTCCGTCAGACCAATAGCCTGAGCCTCCAGCCGGTAAGCCGAATGCTGCAAGCTCCAGAGCTGTTCCACAATATCGGTGTCACTTAGCGTGAGTCGCTTGATCACCAGCTGCCCCTAGCCCTTCAGTACTTCCACCAGAAGCTTGTTGACCAGCCCCGGGTTTGCTTTCCCTTTACTTTGCTTCATGACTTGGCCGACAAGGAAGCCAATGGCCTTCTCCTTGCCTGCTTTGTAGTCCTCCACGGAGGCCGGGTTGTTCGCAACGACCTCTTGAACGATCGCCATGATCGCTCCTTCGTCGCTGATTTGCACAAGCCCTTGCTCCTCAACGATCTGCTGCGGCAGCTTGCCGCTTTGCAGCATTTCCTTAAATACCGTTTTGGCGATCTTGGAGCTGATGGTGCCTTTCTCCAGCAGGCCGATCATCTCGCCGAGACCTTGTCCGGTCAGCTTCACGTCGGACAATTCCAGCGAGTTGCTGTTCAGGTAGCCGAGCAGATCGCCCATGATCCAGTTCGACACCGCTTTGGCGTCCTTCGTATACTCAAGGCTGCTTTCGAATAAGTCGGCCAGCGCTTTGGAGGACGTAATGACGCCGGCATCGTACTCCGGCAAGCCGTATTCCGAAGTGTAACGAGCCTTCCGGGCATCCGGCAATTCCGGAATCGACGCGCGGATCCGGTCCTTCCACTCCTGATCAATGTGAAGAGTAACCAGGTCAGGATCCGGGAAATAGCGATAGTCGTGGGCTTCTTCCTTGCCGCGCATCGAGAACGTTTTGCCTTGGGCCTCGTCCCAGCGGCGTGTCTCCTGCACAACCTCTCCGCCTTCGTCCAGAATCTCAGCCTGGCGAAGCTGTTCATACTCCAAACCGCGAACCACGCCGCGGAACGAGTTCATGTTCTTGAGCTCGGCGCGTGTGCCAAACTCCTTCTGACCCCACGGCCGCAAGCTGATGTTGGCGTCGCAGCGCATCGAGCCTTCCTCCATTTTCACGTCGGAAACCTCGCAGTACAGCATGATCGCCCGCAGCTTCTCCAGATACGCCCGCGCTTCCTCCGGCGAGGAAATGTCCGGCTCGGACACGATTTCCACGAGTGGCGTGCCCACGCGGTTGAAGTCCACCAGCGAAGCGTACCCGCCGTCCACGTGCGTCAGCTTGCCGGCGTCCTCCTCCAGATGCAGACGGGTAATGCCAATCCGTTTCGTCTTCCCGTCCACTTCGATATCGATGTATCCGTTCTTGCCAATTGGTTGATCGTATTGGGAAATCTGATACGCTTTAGGCGAATCAGGGTAGAAATAGTTTTTCCGGTCAAACTTGCAGACATCGCCGATTTCGCAATTCAGCGCCATCGCGGCTTTCATCGCGTAGTCGACGGCCTGGCGGTTCAGCACCGGCAATACGCCGGGATGCCCCAGGCACACCGGGCAGGTATGCGTATTAGGCGGGGCGCCGAACTCCGTGGAGCAGCCGCAGAAAATTTTCGATTTCGTATGCAGCTCCACGTGCACCTCCAACCCAATCACCGTTTCATATTTGGATGTTGACATGGCCTATCCTCCTGCAAAACTTTGTTATGGAACCTACAAGGCGGGACGTTGTTGGTGATGATCCGTATTCGCTTCAAAGGCGTGAGCCACGCGCAATACCGTGCTTTCGTCAAACGGCTTGCCGATGATTTGCAGCCCAACCGGCAGGCCTTCGGCAAATCCGCACGGCACGCTGATCGCTGGAACCCCGGCCAAGCTCACCGGAATCGTCAAAATATCGTTTAAATACATCGTGAGCGGATCGTCAACCTGCGAGCCCAGCGGGAACGCGGTCGTTGGAGCCGTTGGTCCAAGGATCACGTCATATTTGTCAAAGGTCTGATCGAAATCTTGTTTGATCAGCGTTCTGACCTTTTGAGCCTTCAAATAGTAGGCGTCATAATACCCCGAGCTCAGCGCATAAGTCCCCAGCATAATCCGGCGCTTCACTTCCGGTCCGAAGCCTTGGCTGCGCGAATCGTAGTACAAGTCCAGCAGGTTGCCGGCATTGTCGGCACGGACGCCGTAACGAACGCCGTCGAAACGCGACAGGTTAGACGAGGCCTCCGAGGACGCCAGCAAATAGTAAGCGGCCACCGCGTATTCCGTATGCGGTAGCGATACTTCTTCCCATACAGCGCCAAGGCCTTCAAGCACGCGCAACGCATCCATAATCGCAGTCTTAACCTGCGGGTCAACGCCATCCAAATATTCCTTTGGCACGGCGATGCGCAGCCCGGTAATGTCACCGGTGAGGGCGCTCAAATAATCCGGTACCTCCACATCCGCCGAGGTGGAATCCTTCGGATCGTGACCGGCGATCGCCTGCAGAACGTAGGCGGCGTCTTCGACGTTTTTGGTAATCGGCCCGATCTGGTCGAGCGAAGAGGCAAACGCCACGAGGCCGTAGCGCGATACCCGGCCGTAGGTCGGCTTCAGTCCAACGACACCGCAATACGATGCGGGTTGGCGAATGGAACCGCCGGTATCGGAACCCAGCGTAAAGAAAGCCTCACCTGCAGCGACCGCTGCAGCCGAACCCCCACTGGAACCGCCCGGTACACGGCTTAAATCCCACGGGTTGCGCACGGGATGGAAGCTGGAATTCTCGTTGGAGCCGCCCATCGCGAACTCGTCCATATTCAGCTTGCCGATCGTGACCGCTTCCGCTTCCTTCAGCTTCGTGACCACGGTAGCGTCGTAAATCGGATCGTAATTTTTCAAAAATTGGCTGCCGCACGTCGTCAGCAACCCCTCGGTCACCATGTTATCCTTGATGCCCACAGGGAGTCCAAACAGCAAACCGCAGGCTTCCCCCTGTGCCAACTTGGCATCCAGACGGGCT
This sequence comes from Paenibacillus sp. p3-SID1389, assembly GCF_025151705.1. Lineage (NCBI taxonomy): Bacteria > Bacillati > Bacillota > Bacilli > Caryophanales > Paenibacillaceae > Paenibacillus > Paenibacillus sp. p3-SID1389. The sequence continues at coordinate 5,286 of NZ_JALXVO010000086.1, forward strand.
GCCTCCGCACGGGCTCCCTCCTCGTTCAACGTCAAGTAGGCGCCGATCTTCCCGTCGTATTCGCGGATTCTGGCGAAGGCTTCGCTAACCAATTCGGCAACAGACAACTCCTTGTTGTGAAGCCGATTATGTATCTCCTGTAAACGCAAATCAAAAAGCGCCAATCTAAGCTTCCTCCTTTTATTTACTCAAGTTCGTTCTAGTCGATTGGTTCATTTAGGCGGATAACCTATTCCAGTACGGCCGGAACCTTAAACTGACCGTCTTCCTCCTCCGGTGCGTTGCGGAATACCTTCTCCGGCGGCAGGCTTTCCTTCACTTCGTCCTCCCGCATGACGTTGCTGAGATGCAGCACATGCGTGGTCGGAGCGATATCGTCTGTATTCAGTTCGTTTAACTTCTCCGCGTATTGTAAAATCGCATTTAATTGTTCCGTAAACATGTCCCGCTCTTCGTCGGTCAAGTGCAAACGGGCCAGTCTCGCCACGTGTTCAACGTCCTTCGTCTGGATACTCATGCTTAGATGCCTCCCTTTAGTCATGCGTTCCCGCACTATTCGTACATTCTACCATGCTTGTACAATTGAATAAAATTATATTGTAGATTCCGGTTCAATTCAATCCGTTAAAGCGGAAAGGAGCTATAAGGAGGCGGATCCCTCCCCGGCAAAAAGAAAAAGAGCCGGCCTGTAGCCGACTCCCTTCTTATATCCATGCCCGCAGGTTCACTTGTTTAATGAACTCTGCTTGGGACATTACTTCCTTTGTTGGTTCCTGCTGCCCGTCTGCATCGCTGTCTTCGCCGTTCATGATTTGCCGAAACAGCTTCTCATTATGCGTAGCCAGCGCGTAATCGATCAAAGCTTCCTGTGTCGCGCGTTCCGCTGCTTGCTCGATCAGCCGACTTTCGGATTCTATATCGCTCTTAGGAACGAAATAATTCCGCCCCGTCTTCGGAGACCGGATGACGTAGTCAAAAGCATTGTCCGGATTGCGGTCGTAAGCAATAACGTAGCCATATTCCCCAACAGGAAGATTCTGCTCAAAAGCATCACCGACGATAACAATTTTCTCTCCCAAATGAAGCATCGTCTACCTCCCTGATTTATTTGGATGCTAATCATCAACTTGTATTGCTTTATATAATCCTACTAAAAGAGACGGAGATTGGTCAAGTTCTACCCCGGAATCCCGGATATGAATAGCTTATGCAGATTCGCTTCATGAAGTACATCTCGTTCCCGCCGACATTGGTTCAAGCCCAAAAAAGCATAAAAAAGAACGCAAACCGGGATCATTTCCGCAGCTTGCGTGCTTCGCAAAAGTTACAATGTTTTAATAAGTATATCCTATCAAAGGGTTGCACTTTTGTCCACTATTTTTGTACTATTTCGTCGATTTTTTTTGCACAAACGCCATGATTAGGGTTTCATCGACTCTCTAAGAGACGTACGGATTGTTCTGCCGTTCGTAGCCGATGGTCGTTTGGGGACCATGCCCGGGATAAACTCTAACCTCATCCTTCAGCTGGAACAGCTTCCCGCGAATCGAGTTAAACAGGTCCGCTTCACGGCCTCCCGGTAAATCCGTGCGCCCTACGCCAAGACGGAACAGCACATCCCCTGAAAAAAGATCATCCCCGCACAGGAAGCTCACGCTGCCTGGGGAATGCCCCGGCGTATGAAATACGGTGAACTCATGCCCGATCAGGTGAAGCTTCTGCCCTTCAGCCAGATCGAATTCCGCCGGATCTGTGGAGATGGGCGGTCCGACCTCCGGCCACATCAGGGAACCGTTCAGCTTTGGCGTCGTCAGCCAATCGCTTTCCAGCGGGTGCACATAGACCGGACAATTCTTAGCCTTCCGAATCTGGTCCAAACCGCCGATATGGTCAAAATGAGCATGAGTGAGCAAAATCGCCTCAATCTCCAACCCTTCGATTCTGCGCAACAGCGGCCCCGGGTTCGAGCCAGGATCGATAATGATCGCCCGGTTCTCGTCTTCTCCCCGTAACAAATACGCGTTCGTTTGCAGGGGGCCTAAAGTAAAACTTTCGATTTTCAGCATGGTGTATCTCTCGGAATAAGCGTTGCCGCCAAGCTCGCGGGCCGCTTCGCTTACTCCGCCTCCTCTCTTTATGTTCATCGCCAGGTCACTAAGCCCGTCCGTTTGGTTTAATGGCTACTTACAGCTCCTATCGGCTTAGGCACCGCCTTTTCTCCGGTTGCTGAACGATTTGACAACCAAGTACACGATTAACAGCGCCAAAGCAGCCAGCAAAATCGGCATGACGTATGGACCCGCTTTCTCGTCTACATGCTGCCACTGTTCACCCAGCAGCATACCCAAATAAACGAACAGCACCGACCACGGTATTACCGCCAACGTCGTCAGCAGCAGGAACTTGCCCACCGGCATTTTCGCGATCCCTGCAGGAACGGAAATGGCATGCCGGGCCACCGGGATAAACCGCGCCGTAAAGATGACCCCGGGACCGTATTTCTGAAACCAGGCTTCGGAGGCGTCGATATGCTTCTTCTGAATCAGAATATACTTCCCATACTTCTCCAAAATCGGCCTGCCGCCGTATCGCCCAATCCAGTAAATAAACAACTGGGCAATGACACCGCCTACTGTACCAAAGAAGACGGCACCGATGAAATTAATATGTCCGAGATACACGAGATAACCGCCGTAGGCCAGCACGATTTCGCTGGGGATAATCTCGATCATGAGTCCCAGCATAATCCCCATATACCCCAATTGTTGCACCCAATCCAATAATACGCCCACTAAATTCGATATCCAATCCACAGCTTCGTCCTCTTTCCCGTTAGCTTCTGTCCTGAAGACAGCAAAAATCTGCCTCTAATCTCAGTCTATTCTATCATAGCCATGGACATGCGTTCTACTTCAGTTAGCAGCACCGGTGACTTCGGGAAATCCGCCCGCATATGCTGGAGCAAAAGGAGGCGACTTCAGCCATGGCAAACTTCCCGGCGAAACATCAAACTTCCCTCCCGAATCCCCGCAAAATCCGCCGCAGCTGCAGCAAAGAACTGTACCGGACGATTAAGCGGCTTGGCGTTTATATTCCGGAGGACCGAGTCAAGGAAGGCGAAGCATTATATTACAAAAAGGTGATTGGCAATCTGCTGTGGATCGGCGAAAACATCAACAACCGCAAGCTGCTGGCGGATTGGTGGGATGAAGCCGTCAGCGCCGAGCTGGCTGAGCTGTGGGAGGTTGATCGCGAAGCGTTGTCCTCTGCTTTTCGCGCGGCGTTTGGGGGATAGAGGTGGCATCGCCTGTATAAAGGTGAGCCTGCTGCTGCAGCTCCCGCCCCAGCGTTATGGCTTCTTCCGTCAACCGAAAGTCCCGGTCGTTACGCAACGCCGGGTTGGCGGCGACGCTCCCTGCCAAACGCAGGAAGCTCAGGTACAAGTCGGTCCCGACCGACGCCACCGCTTCAGCCTGTTGCAGTCCCCCGCTCGCCTGCAAGCGTTGCACCAGCTCCCATAGCTCTCGCAGTGCTGCCGTCTGCTTGACCCGGTCGTACCGGTCCAGCTCGATGCCCTGCCGCAGCGCCTGGGCAGCGGCGGGATGTTCGGCTTGGGCCAGCGCCCGACCCAATGCCAGCCACAGCTCGGCGCGCTCCGGCTCGTAACGGAGGCCCGCCCGCAGGAGCGAGTCGGCCTCCTGCGGCGCGGAGCGTTCCGCGAGCGCTAACCGTACCGCCGTGCGGTACGGGGCAAGGGCCAGCGAGCGCCGAAGCAGCTCCGCCGCCTCCCGGTTCGCCTCAGGCGGCCGGGCTAGGGCTTGGCGGTGCAGCCGCTGGCTCTCCGCTTCGCGGAGCCCGGACACGCTAAGCAAGAGCAGTGCAGCGGCGATGAGGCCGCTGCACACCATGCGCAGCGGGCGTGGCGAGAGCAAGCGGCGGGCGCGGCGGTACGCGCCGAGGACAAGCCCGGGGCGGAGCAACGCTGGAAGACGAAGGCGGCGGGCTGGGCCCGCTTCAGCGATTCCAATGGCCGCCGCCCACAGCAGCAACAGCCAGACGAGACCGTAGCTGAAGTCAAAGTCGATGGCGCTATGCAGCAGCAGCGCCAGGTAAGGCGGCAACAGCGCGCTGCGCGCCCGCAGCAGGGGGATGGCCATCACCCCAAGCCACAGCAAAGCGCAGGCGAGGCCAAGCAAGCCCAGATCCAGCGCCAAGTCCAGGTATCCGCTGTGCACCTCGCTGCCGACGTACGGCAGGCTTTGCACGCGGCGGAACGCGTGGCGCCAGACATCTCCGCCTTGGCCGAGCCATGGCGACCGCCGGAGCAACTCGGCGGCGTCGGCGTACATCGCCGCGCGGGCGGACGCCGTTTCCGGACGGAGTCCCCGTCCGAGGAAGCCGGCGGA
>NZ_JALXVO010000087.1:0-9138 GCF_025151705.1 Paenibacillus sp. p3-SID1389
ACTAACTAAGAAAATAATCCCCTCAGTCTTGATAACCGAGGGGATATTGAATACTGATGATTTTGTTTTTTAGTCTGTCTACTTGACAGGGAGCACTTCAGATTCCTGGCTGGCCTAAGAGAGCATACAAAGCGCTCATTCTCAATAAATTATTTTTTACTATCTACTATATTGTTTAACTATTTTACCGTCCTTTTTTGATATTAAAAAAGTAGCTATCGGCACAGATGCTTGATCAAAAAAGATTACTTTGTAGCATCGTATATGTTTACCTTCCTCAGTAACAGTATAAACTTCATTTGTTTCTACAAAATATTCTGTTTCTAAAACAGTATATTTCTCTTGAAATTCATTGAGGGCTATATCATTAGCTGTTTCTAGTGTGATGGTATTTGAACAACCTGCAAGTAAAATCGGAAATGCCAATAAGCAAAATAGAAGTCGCTGCATAAAATTAAACTCCATTAACAACTGACATACTGATATTTCCCCAATTGTTATAGTACATTTGATTGCGAGCATTTTCTAAACTGGTTGCTGCATTTTTGCTATACTGTAATCTCGAATAAGTACCATATGCTGTTGAAGTTAACCCTGCAAATAGAGATAATGCTCCACCATAATTGAGGACGATTGTAATCCACCCTGCCGGACCTGTTCCCCAACCAACTACTAGCAACACGAAAGAGGATAATGCCGAGGCCCAGCCTAATACCTCATAAAAAGTATTTGATTCCATATAATCAACTACATTTGTTTCGTAATCATCAATGTATGATCGAAAAGTATTGAAAGCAGAGGCGTTTTTGCTATCTCCTATAGTCGTACCTACATATTTAATGTACTTTTGACTTTGTGCAGACAAAGCTTGTGCTACAAAATTACCATTAGTGTACTCGTAGTTGTAGTAATTGTCATATGCGCCTGCTCTGTCTAATGCTTGAATCTTCATTTCATTTTTTAACTTCTCAATTTTCATTTTCAAATCTAAAAATTGTTGCCTTGTAAAACCCTGAACTTGCTCATATTTCACATCTACTAACAATTTACTTTTTTCTTCAATATTCTTTTCTATTGCTAGAGCTTCAGTTGAGTTAATTTCAATGGGGCCGTTCTGTGATTTATCCCTAGTTCGATTTACTGAAATAGTTGTCAATTCATTTTTGTTAAATCTCAGTTCTCCTGTCTTCTGTTCTGCAAGCCCTGTCCGATAGTCATTAGAAAATTCTTATTTTAATATTAAACTATATTGGTAGTTATCATTTACATCATAATAAATCTTCAACCGCTGAAATTTTTGTACTAATAAAATTTACTGAATTCGTTATTTCTGTTATGGATTCGACCCTCTTATATCCAGTCTTTTCATAAATATGAAATTCATTTGGATCCTCTGAGTAGGTATCAATAACAAATGCTTCAGTAGTAATGTGTTTCTTCTCTTCTGTTGATTCGGCATGAACGCCGGAAAATGAAGAAACGAAAAAAAAGCAAATACAAGCGGGATAATAACGTGCCTACTTTTCCTCATAATAATACCTCCCTAATTTATATCCATATATAATGGGATGACCTAATATATGGTAATTTTATTATATCTTAAATTTGGAAATATTGGAATAATTATTTTAATTTTTTGTTCTTTTTTGATCAAAGTGGTATGTGCTCTTGGGGTAAAACCTTCTGTTACCAAACTGCATCTAAACTCTACCCTTGCATCAAGTGACTCTATATAATCTCCACTCCTTTGATTTTCATAACCCCTTCAAAATTTCGATCGTCTCCCTTCACTTGATCATGATCTCTTTTCGTCTATACTTCGGGTTTTGAACGCAGCCCGAACATCTCAATGATCTTGTTTTTCACAATCCCCAGATCTCTCTCCCGCATAAGTGGGTAGTTTTTTGCTTCAAAGGTGTCGTAAAAACTCATCAACCTAGAACTATACAAAAAGCCCCCCGCTTCCGGGGAGCTCTTAGCTTCTATACCAGGTGATTCGCCGCAAATTAGGCTTCATCCATTTGGGCGACAAGCTCGTTGTAAGCTTCTTCTACCTGTTTCCATTCCTGTTCGTCTTCGATATTGTAAAGCACCATTTCTTCGTTCTCTTCTTCCATGCGGAGAATGATGCCGTCCGCTTCCGGATTGTTGCGCTCGAGCAGCAATGCGTACACTTTCTCGCCAACGTCGAACGTCTCGACAAGAACCATCTCTACGTCGTTCCCTTCTTCGTCGGTCAGCGTCAACACAAACTCTTCATGCTCATGATCATGGTCATGATCATGGTCATGATCATGACCATGATCGTGGCCGCAGCCGCATGCTTCGCCGTGTTCGTGATTGTGGTCGCTCATGAAATTACCTCACTTTAAGTATGTTTTAATGGACTGAAGAAGGGTCTCCCGCTTCGTTCCTCCCGTATCGTAACACTTTTGGTGGGGACAGGTCAATTTTCGTGAGCGGTTGCCCGTGTTGTGCTCGGTTGTGCGGTTATTTCAGAACGTTAATGCTTTTCTCCGCAACGAGCACGAAATCTGATCCGTTAGACGGTTTCATGTAGAACCCTACGATGTAGCGGCCCGATGTCTTGAAATCATACGTGTAGTCCTTGGTCCGGAACCAGAAGTTATCGCGCTGCTCTTTGATTTCATCCGTCTGGATCTCCTTGGACGTCCCGTCCGGGGCCGTGATGGACACCCGCACTGCCGAGATGTTCGTGCGTAAATTATCAATTTGAGAGAAAACGTTAAACTTCAGCTTCCCCGTCTTCTTCACATCGCCAAACACATTGTCCTCCGCGAATAGAAACATATGGACATTGGGTTTATAATAATTAACCGTTTTGGTGCTGTCATTAAATTCAACTAAACCTTCGAGATTGCGTACGGGTACATAGGTTTTGCCGTCTATAATATATCCGCCGTCTTCCAGCTCGCGGCCGTTCAGCATCAGCTTCACCTTGGTGCTCGCGGCGTCGGCAAAGAGCAGGGAACCTCCCATAAGAGAGAATGCCACCACCAGTAATGCAACTCTTCTCCATTTCATGAATGTTGACCCTCCATTTGATTCCTGTTGATGTATAGTTATACTCGCTGGTTCCGGTCAAGTTGCGGTGTTGATGGGAAATGACGGCATTTTTTTATAGAGCGAGCCTAACCTTTTGTTTCGGCTGGAAATTGTGTACAGTTAAGAGGTGATCCATACTTGACCTAAGGGGGAATGCATGATGGCTTTACGACTACAAATGCTGGGGACGGGCGGAGCGTTTGCCAAAAAATATTTTAATAACAACGCGCTCCTCTATGCCGGTGACTTCACCCTGCTCATCGATTGCGGAATCACCGCCCCCCTGGCGCTGCACACGATCGGCAAGTCGGTGGAGGAGATCGATGCCGTGCTGATTACCCATATCCATGGCGATCATGTTGGAGGCTTGGAAGAGCTGGCTTTTCGCCGGAAATTTGGTTCTGGACGGAAACCGATCCTGTATATTGCTGAAAATTTGGTGGAGCCGCTATGGGAAAATACGCTGAAAGGCGGGTTAAGCCAAGACGGTGTAATCCACTCGCTAAACGACGTGTTTGACGTGCGTCTATTAAAGGAAAGCGAGCCTGCACAGCTTGCCCCTGAGTTAAAAGTGGAGCTCATCCGAACGCCGCATATCCCGGGTAAAGCCAGCTATTCGCTTTATATCAATGAGGAGATTTTTTACAGTGCGGATATGACGTTCGAGCCGGAGCTCTTAATGAGGCTTGTTCGTGAGCGGGGGTGCCGCCGAATTTTTCACGAGGTCCAACTTACCGGGAAAGGTGAAGTTCATACGACGCTGCAGGAGTTATTGTCCCTGCCAACCGAGATCCAAAGCCAAATCCTGCTGATGCATTATAGCGATGATATGGAGTCCTTCCGAGGCGCTACGGGGAACATGGACTTTCTGCGTCAGCACGAAGTCTATACGCTGTAACAAAACAACCCTGCGGGTATGCTTACCTGCAGGGTTCTTTTTCTAAATATAGGATATGGATCAACGTTATTCGAAGCTAGGCAAGTTATCCAAGTTGTTGGACGGATCTCCATCAGCATCGCCGCGGATATACATCTCTCCGTCCCGTCCCTTAAACACATTGACGCCGGCGATCGCACCTGCCTTCACTTCCTGCAGGGCTTGCTGGTAATCCAGCACGCGGCCGCTGGACATCTTGAACGCGACCAAATTCCCGTCACCGTTCTTCCGCACGGCAATAAACGTTTCTCTGGTATTCAGGGCCATCGGCTAGCTCATCTCCTCTTCATTAAGATTAGATCTAGCTTGCCCCAAAACCTCCAAACCTATGACCTTTACGATTTTAACGACTTGACCATCCGGACGTGCGGAATACCGGCGTCATCAAACGGTTCAGTCGAGATTGTCTCATAGCCGAGTTTAGCATAGAACCCTTCGGCATGGCATTGAGCATCCAGCACCGACTTCGTGAGACCGAGCTCCCGTGCCAGCTCCTCTAAGGCGAGCAGCAGGATTTTGCCTACGCCTTTCGAGCGGTACGGCTCACGTACGGCGATCCGCTGCATTTTGGCGGCATTGTCTTTATAGTAAATCAATCTGCCTGTCGCAACATAGTCCCCTTCCAATTCGATCAGCACATGATGTACATCCGGGCCAATCTGGTCGTACTCGTCAATTTCCAATTCAACGGGGACCTTCTGTTCCTCGACGAACACCTCTTTGCGGATGTCCAGGCATTTCTGTAATTGCTCCTCATGATCGACATGTATGATCGTTGCAGCCGACACTTCGTTCCCCTCCCACCATTGCTTGTCTGTTGGATCATTTAAACTGCATCATTATACAAAAAAATCATTTTTATGTATAGTTGTCTCATGGACATCGATGGAAAGGAGTTGGCTTAGGGGTATGGTCATGGGCATAACAATCGCCGCTGCGGTCGTCATCGCGGTTTTGCTGATTGCCTCCATGTTTTACACGACGAAGAAAGGCTACTCCCGCAAATGGGACGAGGAAGAATAAAGCATTTATTCCGTGGAATACACATCCTCTACAATCGTAGGCGAATACACGCCGTCCGACACGGATGGCCCAAACGGCCAAGGGAATGCGCCGGTCTGCCGGCTTAAGGTCTCCGCGTTTGGCGCCATGCGGCAGGCGCTGGTCAGGGCCAGCAGCAAGACGGCCCCCGCGACGGCAACCCAAAGGGACCGCGGCCGTTTCGTCTCGCTCTTCGGCGACGAGATTTGATCATTGCTGTTGTTATGATGGTTAAGGCCAATATGGCGGTGATGGTGGTTCCAACGCATGTTCACTTCTTCCTTTCGTTACGTGGTGCCTGTCTGTCTGATATATGCGTGTCATGGATGTATGCAGTGCTGACTGTATGCGCGTCTTGAATGAAATGCAGCGTCGTGACGTCATGCGCCTTACCACTCGGACACGCATTCCTCCACCATTGTTGACAGAGGACAGACACCTTATACTCTAGGAAAGTGTTGACAAGAACCCCACCGCCTGATAAGATAATTTTTGTCTTCACTATAAGTTTGATCTGCTAGCTCAGCTGGGAGAGCACCATCTTGACAGGGTGGGGGTCAGTGGTTCGAGCCCACTGCAGATCATAGAGAAAATCCCTTAAAGCATAAGCTTTAAGGGATTTTTTATTTTCTCTTTTGTCAGATTAAGATGGCCTCCGATTCGAAGATAATATAGTATATAACTGGTATTTACTGTATAATAGGGAATAGCCAAAGGGGTGATCCTTTTGAAAAAAATCATGTACGTTTGTTTGATCGTTGTTCTTCTGATGCTAGCTGGCGGTTGCGGAACTGGGGCAAAGAACAATGATATCTCACCCATTGCTGAGGATGTCGAGCAAACTCCCGGGACTTCGCCAGGCTTATCCATAAGAGATGGTGTAGCCGTATGGGACCCAGGCTCAGAGTGTTGCAAATCTTTTGAAGATACCTTGAATGAAGTGCCATTTGAGGTTTCTATTCCAAAAGTTCCTTTTCCGATTACCCATCAGTCTGCCGATATCGTCCCAGCTAACTTTGACTTGATCCAATTGACCTTTGCTAATGAAGAGCGAGGAGAGCAACTGATACTGGCTGTTTCAAATTCGCAGGTAAAGTCCAAACCGGATGGTAAAAAGGGGCCAAAATTAAGTGATGGCACACAAACCTGGATCCAAAGCACACCAAGCTTAAGCGGGCTCTATTGGAGAAAGCAAGGATTAACCTATGCCTTAGGATCGAACAAGGTGGAAGATGGTAACTTTGTTCCTTTGTACAGTATTTCTGAACTCGTTCAGATTGCTAACTCTATTGTCCAACCTCCCCACCTCTAACGGACCGTACCGACCTTATTTGTTCATTTCCCGGAGATTTCCCGAGCTAACGGACTCAAGTGACCTTATTGGGCAAAAATACTCATCGATTCAACGCAACAGACCCGAATAAGGTCTCTGAGGTCCGTTAAAACGGGTAGGCTTGCGTCCGAACCCAAATAACGGCTCTGGTGTCCGTTAGCGCAGCCGAGATGCCAGCTAGCAGCTATCAGCAAACCGCAAACACGCTACCTTCTACCATCTACCAGCCAACATCAAACAGCTAGCATCTACCAGCTATCAAATATCCGCAAGCAGCAAACGGCCTCTTGCTTCTTGCCTTTGTTCCGTCGCGCCATAGCACCGCACAAAAAACACCCGCCCCTAAAGGTGCGCGTTCTCGTTAAAGTATGTTACTGTTCACCATACGTCCACCCGATTTCCAATCACCTGCTACCCCCGCGGATACTCCACCCGAAACTGTGCGGACTCCATCCATTCGCCGCGGGTAAAGTCCCGACCGCGTACGAGGACATGGTCGCGATAAACTTCGACGTAGAAGCCTTGGCTGCCGTCCTTGTGTTCGTCTTCGTCGGTCCACAGGTCGGCGACCGAAGCGGCATTGAACATCACCGGCCCTCGCCCTCCACACCATAAGAAGTGTGAGAGGCATCCAACTCCCAATGGGTATGCCCCGTAAAGAGAATCACCTGCGGGTGACGGGCCAGCACGGCACGGAGATCCGCATCCTGCACAACGCCGTACCAGCGCTGCGCTTCGTAGGAGCCGGCGACCGTGTTAAGCAGCGGCTGATGTAGGAAGACGAAAACCGGGCGGTCTGCCGCAGCGTTTTCCCCTAACTTGTCATCGAGCCAAGCCAGCTGCTTCTCCGACAACGAGCTAAACAACTCCAGCCCTTCTTCCGTTCCAAGAAAAATAAAATGATACCCATCAATCCAATGATCATGATAAATGCCCTCCGCCCCGGTACCGCGCAAAAATTGTCCCAAAGGTGCCTCCCAGTTCTCCAATGCGACATCATGGTTGCCCATCGTCACATATAGCGGAGGCACTGCTCCGCCAAACCGATGCCAATTTCGGTTCCACGCTTCGTATTCATCCGGAAATCCGTGATCCGTCACGTCTCCCGCATGCATGATGCCAACGCTTCCCGTGCCATTTGCCGCGATATCTTGCAGCGCCCGCTCCAAGTTGACGTTATGCGTATGCTGCTCATCTGCTCGAACATGCGTGTCGGTAATAACCCTGAAACGAAAGCAAAAGCTCCTCGTCCCGCCGTCCTTCCCCTGCCTGCTGCTCATTGCGATCAACCATTCCCTTAGCCTCCCTTACCACTCATATTCAATCCGACAACAACGAGGACAATCACGCCAATCCACAGGATCGAAGATAGCGACAATTTCTCTGGGACAGAATGACTCCCGCCAAAGAAATCAGCACGATGTCCACCCCTAACCATACCGCATAAAACGGTACTTACCTTAATATACTACGGCATCCTGTTTTCGAGGATCGGCCGTAAGAGCAAAAGCAACATGAGCTATGCCGTGCGTTCGAAACGAGCTGGAAACTCCCGAAGAGGAACGCAAACGGTGCCTGGAGGATTTGCACAAGCTCAAGGTTCACCCTTCCATGGATAAAAGCACCGCCAACCAGCCAAACTAAACGGACAGCGCCGACAGGAAGCTGCGAGTTTCCCCGGACGGACAAGCGCTCAAGTATAGTTGATGGAGGCACGTAGAACCGATGGTCAAAATCAAACTGGGAGCAGCGCTCACCATCGCCCTTGCCGCTGCGCTGCTCGCCCCTGCAACAGAGGCATCCTCCCCGGTTCATGGCAAGCAAAGAAGCTATTATGAGGAACGCGGGGACATTGTGTGGGAAGTGCCGACGCAAGAAAAATACATCGCCTTAACCTTTGATGACGGGCCGGATGAGCAGCAAACTCCGAAAATTCTCGAGCTTCTGGAGAAGTATCAAGCGAAGGCGACCTTCTTTGTTGTGGGCGACCGGGTGAATCGATTCCCCGAAATCGTCAAAATGGAACAAGCCGCGGGCCATGAAATCGGCAACCATTCCTATCACCATCCTTCCTTTCATCGACTGGCGCTACCGGCCTTGAAGGAAGAAATGGCCATGACCCAGGAAGCCGTATTCGAGACCACCGGACGTAAACCGGTCCTCTTCCGCCCCCCGGGCGGATATTATAATGATGCCATTGTCGAGCTAACCAAACATAACAACCTGCAGATGATCCTCTGGTCCTGGCATCAGGATACGAAGGACTGGACGTCACCCGGCGTACGCAGAATCGTGCGCAAGGTGCTGGACAACGCCCGCAACGGTGATATTATCCTGATGCATGATTACGTGTATAACAGCACGCAGACGATCGAAGCGTTAAAGGTCATTTTGCCGGAACTGCAAAGCCGGGGTTATCGCTTCGTTACCGTATCCGAACTGCTGACGCATAAAGTTACGCCGGATCATCATATTAAGGTTGACCACTAGACTTCATTGGAAAGGAGCAACACAGATGGATAAGGAGCAGAATACCCTGCCTTCTGGGGAAGGCTCCGGCGTGGATCCGATTCCCGTTCCGAAACACCCTACCTCAGCCACCGAGAAGCTCGAAGATTTCGTTGGCGAGATGATGGAGGAATGGACGGAAACCTTTACGGGTGAGGCGGAAGAAAAGAATCAGAGCAAGGATCAAGCCAAATAAGTGAAATCCACCAAACATGCAGCAAGACGGGGCTTCAGCCCGCCTTGCTGTTTTATA
>NZ_JALXVO010000088.1:0-8570 GCF_025151705.1 Paenibacillus sp. p3-SID1389
GCGCCGCACATATAAAGAAGAAAGCCCGCCGGATGGCGGGCTTTCTTCTCTATTCATTATATTCTGTTTCGGCCCACGGCCCCCCCAAGCACACAGCTCGGCGATCACCGCACCCGCGAGAAAGCCGCCAACAATGTCACTGGCATAATGCACGCCCAAGTACAAGCGGCTGACCCCAATCAGCAAAATGATCAGCAGCACCACCACCGCCCAAATGCGATTCCCCACCCTACCGGAACGAAGCAGCAGCAACGCGATCACCCCGAAGAAAGCGACGGAGATCATCGCATTTCCGCTGGGAAAGCTGTACCCGTCCGGTACAACAAGGCTGTCCCACATGTCAGGTCGTTCCCGGGTGTATAGAGCTTTCAACACTTTGTTCAGCAGCCACCCGCCTGCCAGGCTGATCGTCAGCCAAAAGGCATAACGTCCGTTCCGCAGAACCAGCAATGTCCAAATGAGGGCAATCCCCAGCACCACAACAAAACCGGTGGTTGTTCCCAACTCAGAGATCGCTTTGACTGCCGGAGTGATGCTGTCATTGCGCAGCCCATAGAAAAAGTCCCCGATACTGCGGTCAATCGAACGCAATCCCTCCGTATGTAGCAGCCCGCCCAGCACCACAAACAAGGCAGCAAGCAGGACTGGCAAAAGCCATTTTTTCATCAAAAGTTCCCCTCTCACCTGCATTCACCTGAACCAGATCATTGTACTGGGAACCGGAGGTCCCGGCAACCCTTATTCCCAATTTCATGCTTCCACGGCTTCGCAAGGAAAGAATATCCGCTAGACCTGCATTAATATACTTACTATACTTATATATTGACTAAGTCGAGAGCCTTGGACTACAATGCAGTAGAATTCATCATAGAATAGATAGGTGATTCAAATAATGGAACAACACGCTTATCGCGTATTATTATTTTATAAATTTGTCCGGATCGAGGATCCTGCCGCCTTCACTGCCGAGCATCTGCAATACTGCAAAGAGCTGGGGATCAAGGGACGCATCCTGATCGCCGCCGAAGGCATCAACGGGACCTTGTCCGGGACGGTGGAGCAAACCGAGAAATATATGAACGACCTCCGAGCGAATCCGCTGTTCGCCGACATCGTGTTTAAGATCGATGAAGCCGACGGCCATACATTTAAGAAAATGTTTGTCCGCCACAAAAAAGAGCTGGTCACCTTCCGCGTCGAGCAGGAGCTTGACCCCAACGTCATCAGCGGCAAGCGTCTCTCCCCCGTCGAATTTTATGAGCAGCTGCAGCAGGACGATGTGATCGTTCTGGACGGGCGCAACGATTACGAGTACGACATCGGCCACTTTCGCGGGGCGATTCGGCCGGACATTGAATCCTTCCGCGAGTTTCCGGAATGGATTCGCCAAAATCTGAGCGAGCACAAGGATAAGAAAATTTTAACTTACTGCACCGGGGGCATCCGCTGCGAGAAGCTGACCGGCTTCCTGCTGAACGAAGGCTTCACCGATGTTGCCCAACTGGAAGGCGGAATTGTCACCTATGGCAAGGATCCGCAGGTGAACGGGCGTCTCTTTGACGGCAAATGCTATGTGTTCGACGAACGGATTTCGGTGCCGATCAACCGTACGGACGAAGACATCGTGATCGCCAGCTGTCACCATTGCGGCACGTCACACGACCGGTATATCAACTGCCCGGTGTGCAATTTGCAATATGTCTGCTGTGAGGATTGCGAAGAGGAACATCACGGCTTCTGTTCGGAGGCGTGCCGGGAAGCCGCTCTCGTCGTCCCGCAAAGCTAAGACCGCCGGAACTTATCACCCGAGAGGGAGTGTCACGCATGAATGCCAAAAAAGACCTTTCCACCCGCGAGCGGATTCTTCATTTAATGAAAACCGCCGGACCTCTGAGTGCCAAAGATCTTACGACAGAACTGCAGATCACGGAAATGGCGGTGCGCCGCCATCTCGGCACGATGGAACGCGACGGGCTGATCGAATCGAAAATGATTCGGCAGACGGCAGGACGGCCCACTGCTGTGTATGGGTTAACCGAGCTGGCTGAGGGGCTTTTTCCCAAGAGATATCATTCGCTTACGCTGGATCTGCTGGACGAACTGGCCGAGGAGAGCGGCGAAGACATGGTAGACCGCCTGTTCGATCGCCGTAAGGAGAAGCTGAGCCGTAAATATATGTCCGAGATGCAAGGGAAATCGCTGACTGAAAAAGTACGCACGCTCTCGGAGATTCAAAACGACAATGGATATATGACCGAGCTTCAAGAAACCGATCACGGCGAGTATGTCCTGATGGAGCATAACTGCCCGATCTCGCAAATCGCGAACCGCTACAATCATGCCTGCGACTGCGAGCTGAAATTGTTTGAATCGCTGCTGGATGCCGATGTCGAACGCACGGAATGCTTGGCCCAACAAGGGAGAAAATGTGTGTATGTGATCCGCCAGCGCGAACGCTGAGGAGATCCGCCTATAGAAAAAAGCAGCCTCATGGCTGCTTTTTTTGGTTATATATCATAGACGGCTAACTCGTCCTCAATGGCTTGCTTCACGAGCTGGATACACTCCTCCGTCGTCTTGGCGGAGACGCGTTTGCCGTTCACCAGTGCATACGGTCTAAGCTTACATAACCCGCATAAACTAAGACAGTCCTGCCGCATCACGGCAATTTCGGGGTATTCTTCTTCCAGCTTCTCCAGCTCAAGCGCGCTCATCAGGTTGCTGTCGCACACCTCAACGATAACGATGCCCAACCCCATGACGTCTTTTCACCCCAAACTTGTAGGCTAATGATGCTTGAACCCTCATTATGAAATTCACGAACTGATTTGTCAATGGCTGCGAACGATTTAACATACTTAATATACATCTATGTTGACTAAGTCGGAGTGCGGATTTATAATTAGTTTTGTCGGAATTACTACTACATATTGGAGAAGAAAGGATGGATTTAGAAATGGCACATCAATTACCTGCATTGCCTTACCCGAACAACGCGCTTGAACCTCATATCGATGAAACAACGATGATGATTCACCATGATCGTCACCATAATACGTATGTAACGAACCTGAACGCAGCTCTGGAATCCGCTCCAGAATTGCAATCCAAATCCGTTGAAGAATTGATCAGCGATCTGGACAGCGTTCCTGAAAGCATCCGCACTGCTGTCCGCAACAACGGCGGCGGCCATGCGAACCACTCCCTGTTCTGGGAAACGATCGGCCCGAACGGCGGCGGCCAACCTTCCGGCAAGCTGGCTGAAGCGATCAACAACGAGCTGGGCGGCTTTGACAAATTCAAAGAAGAATTCACGAAAGCAGCTACCACTCGCTTCGGCAGCGGTTGGGCGTTCCTGGCTGTAGATGCTAACGGCAAATTGTCCGTTTACAGCTTGCCGAACCAAGACTCCCCGCTGATGGAAGGCAAAACGCCAATCCTTGGCCTGGACGTATGGGAGCATGCTTACTACCTGAAATATCAAAACAAACGTCCTGACTACATCGCCGCTTTCTTTAACGTCATCAACTGGCCTGCAGTTGAGAAACGTTACGAAGCAGCACTGAACAAATAAGTCAGCGTGTTGGCGTAACGCCTGCACGAACGCGAAAGGGTGTCCACTGGACCGGTGAACCGGCTCTGTGGGCACCCTTTTTTTCATCTAGCCTAGGCCCCTATCCTCTCCGAGCAACAGACTCCCGGACAACCAACGTGGGCGGGATTTGCCAGTGAATCTTCTCGCGGGAACGCCCAAGGTCTGACAGGAGCAAGCTAATTGCGGCATCACACATGCGCTCCTTCTCCACCCGCATCGTCGTCACATTTAAACCCTCGCTGTTGACATAGGGCAAATCGTCAAATCCGGCGATGGAGACATCCTCCGGCAATCGCTTGTTTCGCGTCTTCAAGAGACCGGCCAGCAAATAAGCAATACGATCATTCCCGCAAAAAAACGCCGTCGGCCACTCCCCTAACCCATCCAGAAAATTCGCGATTTCTGCCGCGGTGTAATCATAGCCCTTGGACGTCGTCAAGCAGGCCGCCTCCCGAATGATCAACCCCTGCTCCTTCATCGCTTTCTCAAACCCAAACCAGCGCTCCTCATGACTGGTCGACAGGTTCGTCGGCCCGATAAACCCGATGTCCCGGTGGCCGGCTTCAATTAAGTGTGAGACCGCTGTATAGGCCCCCTCCTGATTGTCCGAGGTGACGGCCGGACAAGGCAGATCGTGGTAGTAGGAATCCATCAGCACCAGCGGCGTGTCCAGCTCCCAAATGCGCTTCGCATACGCCCGGTCCACAATCCCAAACAGAATCACTCCCCGGTACGGAATATCGGTGAACGGTCCCGGCAGCAAACGCGCGGCTTCCATCTCCCGATCAAGCGGGGTGATGACAGCGTTGAGTCCTTTTTTGCGCGCGCTTCGTTCCAATCCCCAAATCATATCGTGAAAAAACTGAAAATGATCATTATCCTGATAGCTCATGATCCGTTCAGGAACGAGCACCAAAATATTCGCTTGTCCGCTCTCTTGGTGCGCGTAAGGTCCGTACCCCAGCTCACGCGCGGTTTCCTGCACGCGGCGGCGCATCTCCTCGCTGACGCCCTTTTTGTTCATTAGCGCCAATGACACCGCATTTTTAGAAATTTGCAGACGGTCAGCGATATCCTGCATCGAGACTTTCTTTTTACGGCCCATTCTTTTCATTCCTTTCGAATCGTGCTACACTTAACCTACATGGTACTTTACAAATATTTATTTTGTCAAGTTTGTCAAGTTGTGAATCTTCAGTTCCACAGGAGGAATGAACGTTGAGTTATGCAATTGGTATCGACATCGGGGGCACGAAGACGGCCATCGGGTTGATTGGCACGGACGGTGAAGTGCGGACGAAGGTATCGCTGCCAACCGATCAGACGGTGGGGCCAGAGGTGATGGTCGACCGGATGGCCGCTGCAATCCAAGATATCCTCACCGCCCAAGGCATCGCAGAGTCCGAGCTTTTAGGCATCGGCGTTGGAGCTCCCGGCCCATTAAACACGAAGGAAGGGAAAATCGCCGAACCGCCGAATTTGCGGGGCTGGTGGAACTTCCCGATCGTCGACTCACTGAAGCGCTACTTCAGTCTGCCGATTCGGCTGGAGAACGACGCTACCGCTGCGGCCCTTGCGGAAAAATGGCTTGGCGCTGCCAAGGATGCCGAGCACTTCGTATTCATTACGATCAGCACGGGCATCGGCGCCGGGATCTACTCCCACGGCAAGCTCATCACTGGAGCAAGCGGGAATGCCGGCGATGTCGGCCATATCGTCGTGGATCCATCCGTTGGTACCTGCGTGTGCGGGCAGAAGGGCTGCTGGGAATTTGTCGCCTCCGGCACCGCGGTCGCAAGACAAGCCTCTGAGCTGCTTGGCCGTGAGGTTTCTTCTAAAGAAGCTTTTGATTTGGCGGCGGCTGGGCAACCTGTGATTCAGGAGCTTGTAGCCAAAGTCTTCGAAAATATCGGCGTTGGCTGTGTCACCTTAATTAATACGTTTGATCCGGAGAAGCTGGTCATCGGCGGCGGCGTCTCCCAGGTTGGCGATCCGTTGTTTAACGCGGTGCGCGACTACGTGTCCAAGTATGCGCTGAACCCTTCGGGACGGCAAACCCCTATCGTTCCCGCCGCGCTTCATCAGGACGCCGGCTTGATCGGCGCCGCTGCCTTAATCCATATTCCATACTGATCTATAGAGACAAAAGGAGTCCGATAACGATGAATGAACCGATTTTTTTGCAGCCGATTTTCCAAGAACGCATTTGGGGCGGCACCAAGCTAAGAGATTTGTTTGGCTATGACATCCCGAATGACCATACCGGCGAATGCTGGGCCGTATCCGCTCACCCGAACGGACAGAGCGTAGTGAAGAACGGACCGTACCAAGGCATGAAGCTGGGGGAATTGTGGACCTCCCATCCGGAGCTGTTCCGTTCCTCGTCCAAGGTGTTCCCGCTGCTGACGAAAATTCTCGACGCCTCCGACGACCTGTCGGTACAGGTGCATCCAGATGACGAGTACGCCGGCAAACACGAGAACGGGGAGCTGGGCAAAACCGAATGCTGGTACATCGTAGATGCCGAACCCGGTGCTGTAATCATTTACGGACATGAAGCCAAAACAAAAGAAGATCTCGTCTCGATGATCGAAAACGGCGAGTGGGATCGCTTCCTGACGAAAGTGCCGGTGAAGCCCGGCGACTTCTTCTACGTGCCAAGCGGAACGCTGCACGCCCTGGGCAAAGGCATCGTCGTGCTGGAAACGCAACAAAGCTCAGATACCACTTACCGCGTGTATGACTATGATCGCCGCGACAAGGATGGCAACACCCGTGAGCTGCATCTGGAGAAAGCGATCGACGTTACCACCGTTCCGCAAGCGTATGTACCGGTAACCTATGAAACTAATCAAAAAGACGGTCTGGCAATCACCTCATTCGTGTCCAATTCCTTCTTTACGGTGGAAAAATGGAACGTATCTGGCAATGCTGAAGTTGCGCCAAACGAGAAATATACGATCTTCAGCGTGCTTTCCGGCAGCGGGAAGCTGACGGCAGGCGGACAAAGCTACGATCTGGTCAAAGGCGAGCACTTCATCTTGCCAGCGGGCTTTGGCCCTTACCGCTTAAGCGGGGAGCTCGAAATGATCATGTCCCACGAATAATTTCATGCAAAAAAGGACGGAAGCGCTCATCGATCACGATGGTGGCTTCCGTCCTTTTTACCTATCGCTTCCTTCTAAATTAAGCATGAACATACCGATCGTTTAAAATCCGCATATGGTGCTCCGCATGCCCGGCGATGTTATAGGCGATGGCACGGGCAGTGGCCGGATAATCGGCTACGTTCCCCATGCGGGCCCATGCTTCGTCATCCAGCTGACGAACCAGCGCCAACGTGGATTCCCTTACGATCTCGAAGCCCTTTACGATCTCCTCAATCGACTGACGGTCAAACCCGGCATGACGGGCGAACAATTCCTCGTCGAAGCCTGGAAGCGGCGTCGTATCGCCGCGTGCGATCCGCAGCATACGGTATTGCATTACCCGTTCCGTATCCGCGAGATGGCCGATGACTTCCTTAACGCTCCATTTTCCTTCGGCATACCGGTAGTTTGCTTGCTCTTCACGAATACCTGCCCACTTCTCTCGGAGCCGCTTCGGCTGCTCCTCCAGAAACTGAGCCAACTCCCCCTCAGGCGCCATCTGAATGTAAGGTTCAAAATGCGGTGCGTATTCCCCTGTCTGCGGTCGAATCAACATCTCCAACATTCCTCCTTCATGAACGTAACCAACCCTACTCCTCGTCTTCCCACACTTCATCCATTAAAGCGCGGATATGACGGCTTCTCTCTTCCGTTTCCCGCAGGTTGGGAACCCATTTCGTGCCGTTCCATTCCACGACATCTCCCGGTTTGACCTTGGGATCCACCTGGGAACGCGGGACATGACGGAGCTTCCCGTCCGATTCCAAGATGCATAAATCGCCCTCAAAGCCTTCCACGATGTGGCTCATCTCCATCCTACCTTTCCGTCGTGATTCGGTAGCCCTCGCCGTCGCTGGCGAATTCCACCGTACCTTGAAGATCGTTGCGATAGACCTCTACCTGCTGCTTGGACAGCCGATCCAGGATCGTCTTTGTAGGATGTCCGTAAGAATTTTCTCCAACCTGGATCACCGCGTATTTTGGCTTCACTGCGTTCAAAAACTTGGCCGTTGTTGAAGATTTCGAGCCATGGTGCCCTACCAGCAGAACGTCGGCGCGCAAATTCACTCCGGATTCTAGCATTGCCCGCTCGCTTTCCGATTCGGCATCCCCGGTTAACAGAAAAGAAGTGCGGCCATACGTCACCTTCACAACGGCGCTCATGTTGTTATTGTCGTCGGTTACGGTCACCGGGGCGATCATACTCACCTTCACCTGCTCATCCCAGGATAGCTCCAGCCCCGCTTTGGCGGTCTTCACCTTCAACCCTTTGCCCCGAATGGAGTTCAGCAAGGACTCGTACGTCTTCGTATTGGACTGGATCCTTGGCATATAGATTTCGCCAATGTCCAAACGATCGATCACCCGGTCCAGCCCGCCGATGTGATCCGCATCCGGATGCGTCCCAATCACAACATCCAAGCGGTCCACTCCATAAGACCGAAGGTAGTCCAGCATTGCCTGCTCCCGGTCATTGTTACCGGCATCAATCAGCATCGTATGCCCGGAAGGGCTGATCAGCAGCTGTGAGGCCCCTTGTCCCACATCCAGAAAAATCACGCGAAGCTGACCGTCTCCTTCCACTTCGGAAGCAACGGAGGTGTTCTCCGCCAGCCGTCCCGCGACTTCTTCCCAGTTCGCCGGGCTGCAGCCTGTAAGAAGTATGCTTAACCACACCAAAAATACGCCAACAACTGCCCAACATGTCTTCTGCCTAATCATTGATGTTAATCCTTCCCAGAACATTTGTTCTAATTATAGAGGATGATCCAGCCTAAAATCAATCAAAATTAAGTAAATTGTGCAAATAAAAATTAGCTCACCTA
>NZ_JALXVO010000089.1:0-8077 GCF_025151705.1 Paenibacillus sp. p3-SID1389
ATTTAAGAACTTCCCAATCATCAATAAATGGAGATTCCGGGACGCCATGTAAGCAGGCAGTATCCCATGTAAAAGGGCGCGAAAGATCGATGAGCTGATCGATCTTTCGCGCCCTGTTTTCGCCGTATTCACGGACGTGATGCCGATTCTGAAATTTCTGAATCCGTAATGCGTTCCGCGTTTTCAAGATGTTTGGTGCAGTTTAACAGGGAGCAGCTCCAATCGGATGAATCAAATGAAAGCACGGATAAGGAAGCATTGTCCAAGTGCTTCTCCAAAGCAACATGGCAACGGTGGGCAAGGACAGGCTCAATGAACCCTCCGTGGCTAACGATCAGCACCCTTCCCCCCTCGGCGGTCCATGGCGCCTCAGCGAGAAAATGGTCCCACCGGGCCAGCAGTTCTTTCAGACTTTCTTTGCCATGGTCCATCTCCCGCCACTGCTCGCCCCAAGCGGCTATTCTTTCGCAGAGTGTCGTTCCTTCCAAGCGGCCGAAGCCCCTTTCTTGCAAGCGCGGATCGCTCCCCCAAAGAGGAATGCCGGAAATCCGGGCAATGATTTCCGCCGTCTCTGCCGCCCGGCTCAAATGGCTCGAAACGATACCGTCCCACTTCTCGGCAGCGAGCCGCTTTCCCAGCATGGCGGCTTGTTCTCGCCCGGCTGCCGCCAGGGGAATATCCGTGCGGCCTTGCATTCTTCCGAGCAGGTTCCACTCGGTTGTGCCGTGGCGTATAAATCCGATCGTGATCATGTGGCCACGAAGTACTTGGCGTTCTTCTCCAGGATTTCATTTGATTCATCCGTAATGATGATGCAATCCTTAATGTCGAACGCCTTGCAGAAGGTCGTTTTGTTTGCTTTGGAGCTGTCCACCAGCACATATGTCTCGTTGGAATTGTTTTTGACGATTTCTTTCTTCTTCGCTTCCTTCAGATCGTGCGTGTTGATGCCACTTATCAGGCTGTATCCGCTGGCGCCAAGGAACGCCTTGTCAAAGAACATGCTGCTGAGCTCGGTTTCCGTCAAAGGGCCAGCAATGGAGGCGAGGGATTTTGTCACTTCTCCGCCAACGACGATGCACGTAAATTTGGCATCCTCAATGTCGTGGAGCACTTTGGTGTTGGTCGTCACAAGTTTGATGTTTTTCTGTTTCAAATATTTGATCATCTCGTACACGGTGGTGCCGGAATCGATGTAAATCACGTCTCCGTCATTAACCAATGAGGCGGCAAATTTGGCGATCTGGTCTTTCTTCTCGACGTTGATCAATTCCTTGGTTCGGATCGGGGTTTCGTAGGCATCTTCTTTGATTCGGACTCCGCCGCCGCGAAGCAACTCAATTTGTCCTTCTTCGGCAAGCGTCTTCAAGTCCCTCCGGATGGTTGACAAGGAGGCGTTCTTCACCATTTTGGCCAATTCCTCGACGTATACGATTTCTTTCTTTTCAACCTCTTCGAGAATTTGTTTTCTGCGCACGTACGGAATCATGGTTTTCCCCCCAAGCCGGCTTTAAGGTGCTTCCGTCCAAAAAATCCAAGCCCTATTATACCATAGGTTGAGAATCAGACGAAACGTCTGCCTGGAGCTGCTGGATGGTCGGCATTGCCGACTGGGCTCCGATTTTCGTTACCGTAACGGCTGCCGCCCTGGATGCAAATCGCGTCGCTGCCTTTACGTCCGGGCTTTCCAGCATGCGGGTGGCGAAGGCGCCGATGAAGGAGTCGCCGGCTCCTGTCGTTTCAATGGCATTTACGGGCTCGGCGGGCACATAAAATGATCCCTCGCGGTCAAAAACGACGCATCCCGATTTGCCCAGCGTAATAATCAGCAATTCTCCCGTTCGCTCGTACAATCCATGCCCATGAAGCTGTGCCGAAGCCAGGTCGTGAATGGGCTTTCCACAATAAAATGAAGCTTCCGATTCATTGACGACCAGGCAGGACACTTTGGCCAGCGCATCTGGAGCAACCGGCGCAGCCGGCGCGGCGTTCAAGATGATGTAACACCCGAAATCGTGCGCTTTGCGGATCGCATACTCGACGACATCAACCGGAACCTCGAGCTGCAGAATGACGATTGCGCTGCGCATCAGCAGATCCTCAATTTCGTCGATTCGTTCCTTGGTGAGCGAGTAATTCGCTCCCTTGGAAATGGTTGCGATCAATGTCCCGTCTTCGAGCGCGTTGACAACGCCGACGCCGGTCGTTTCCGCGGCGCGCCCAATATACTCTGTATGGACGCCGTAATGTTTCAGATCGTGCACCAGCTTCTCGCCCAACACGTCGTTTCCCACGGCGCCGACAAGATACGTTGTCGTTCCCAGCTTGGCGCATTGGACGGCCTGGTTCGCGCCTTTCCCTCCGCCTGCCGTCTCCAGGCGGTCGGCCGTGTACGTTTCACCGATCTCGGCGAGCCGCTTTTGCTTGAAAATCAGATCAAAATTCAAACTGCCAATGACCGTGACGATTTTTTCTTTTTCGTATGCCTTTTCGCTCATCCTGCACACTCCAGTTTACTTAAACCCTTATGCTGTTTTTTTGCTGAGCAGTTTTTTCCTGAAATGACCCAGTTTTCCCTGAATGATTTCAAAATAAGCAGCCACTGCTATAATAGCTCCTGTCGCGATATATTGCCAAAACGCGTCGACGCCGACTACGACCAGTCCGGTTTTGAGAGCGGAAAGAATCAACGCGCCAAGTAGGGTGCCCAGGATGCTTCCCTTGCCGCCGGCCAGGCTGGTGCCGCCAATGGCGGCTGCAGCGATCGCATACAGCTCGTACCCTTGTCCAGCCGTCGGTTCGCCGGTGCCGAGCCGCGCCAGCATGACCATGCCGGCGAGCGCCGCCCCGATCCCGCAAAGCGCGTACGTGACGACTTTCGTGAAATTAACGTTGATCCCGGACAGGCGCGTGGCTTCCTCATTGCCGCCGATGGAGAATACGAACGTCCCCGTGCGCGTCCGCGTAAGCAGGATGTGGCTGATGATCGCAAAGGCCAGCAAAATCGGAATCGAGATCGGGAAATTGCCGACAATATCGCCGTCCATCATGTTTCTGAAATTTTGCGGAATGTCAAGCACCGGCCATCCGCTTGTAATAATGTAAGCCAATCCGCGAAAAGCGCTCATCGTCGCCAATGTCGCAATAAACGGCTGCAATTTGAAGTGGGTGACAAGCAGCCCGTTCAGAACGCCCATCGCAGCGCCAATGATAATCCCCGCCAGGATGGCGAGCGCTGGATGTATGCCATTTTTGGTCAGGAACCATCCGACACAGACGATGACGACCGCCATAATCGAACCGATCGACAGATCGATGCCGCCTGTAATGATGACAAATGTAATGCCGATGGCCAGCAGACCGTTGATCGTACTTTGGTCTACAATGTCCAGCAGATTGCCCGCGCTCAAATAGATCGGGTCAATGGCGGCAAATATACCTATCATCAGAAGAAGGGAAATGAAAAGCCCCAATTCTCTGCTCATTTTTTTTGTGATTCGGGTTATTGTGTTCATGCTCTATGCTCCGTTCCACCCATTGCGTAATGTAAAATGGTCTCTTCGCTCAGTTCTTCCCTAGAGAGCTCCTTTACGATGCGGCCCTCATGCATAACCATGACTCTGTCGCTCATGCCTATGACTTCGGGGAGTTCGGAAGACACCATAATAATGGACTTGCCTGCTTCCAATAAATCTTCCATGAGCCGGTATATTTCGGCTTTGGCGCCGACATCGACGCCTTTTGTCGGTTCGTCAAAAATCAGGATGTCAGCATCGGTGCTGAGCCATTTGCCGAGCACCACCTTCTGTTGGTTGCCTCCGCTGAGATTAAAGGTCATGTACTCCGGATCATCGGGATGCAACTGCAACTCCTGCGCGTTATGCCGGCAGTTGTCGATTTTCTTTCGACTCCGCACAAATCCAAAAAAACAAAACTTCTTCAACGCTGCCAAGGCCATGTTGTCGGTATTGTTCAGATTGCGGACAAACCCTTGGGTTTTGCGGTTTTCCGGAATCAGCCCGATTCCGTACTTGAGTCCTTGCTTGGGACTGCGAATCCGCGCTTTGCGGCCTTTCACGTAGATGTCGCCAGATGTTATCGGATCGGCCCCGAACACGGCGCGCACGACATCCGTCCGCTTGGAACCGACTAGTCCTGAGAAGCCCAGTATTTCGCCCTTTTTCAAATGAAATTGGACGTCCCGGAAAACGCCGGCGCGGGACAGATTGCGAACCTCAAGCACGACTTCGTCTTTTGTCAAACCTGTTTTTTTGCGTTCCGCGAACGCCGACACGTCGCGGCCCACCATGCTTTGAATCAATTTTTGGCGGTTCATTTCCGAGGTCGGATAAGTGCCTACGTGCTTGCCGTCCCTAAGAACCGTAATGCGGTCAGAGATGGTGAACAATTCGTCCAGTCGGTGGGAAATAAAAATCACCGTGATACCGTTGGCTTTAAGCTGGCGGATGATTTCGAACAGCGCCTGCACTTCATTTTCCGTCAGCGCGGCTGTCGGTTCGTCAAACGAGATAATGCGCGACTCGTGGAACAGCGCTTTGGCGATCGAGAGCATTTGCATCTCGCCGGTGCTCAGCGTGCTCACGAGGTCGGTACTCTTAAAATTGCAGCGCAACCGCTTGAGGATCACATCCACGCGAGCATGAAGCGATTTAAAGTCGATGAACGGGCCTTTCTTCGGCTCATGGCCGAGCGCCACATTCTGACCTACCGTAAGGTCGGCAATCAGGCTGACCTCCTGGTGGACTTTGGATATCCCGGCCTTGATGGCATCCTGCGCGTTCTTGAAAGCTACTTTTTTTCCTTCGATCCATACTTCGCCTTCGTATTCCGGGTAAATGCCGTGCAGGATGTTAAGCAGAGTCGATTTGCCCGCCCCGTTTTCGCCAATCAAGGCGTGCACTTCTCCTTCCCGGATGTCGAAACGGATGTCTTCCAGCGCTTTTACGCCGGGAAATGTCTTGGAGATTCCTTTAAACTCGATTATCGGTTTCGGCGTCATGATTCCACCTCTTTGATGAAGAATAGCCGGAACGTTGGACCATCCGGCTATTACCAGGTAAATGCTCGGATTATTGCGCTACTTCCGCA
The DNA here is from genome assembly GCF_025151705.1 of Paenibacillus sp. p3-SID1389. NCBI lineage: Bacteria > Bacillati > Bacillota > Bacilli > Caryophanales > Paenibacillaceae > Paenibacillus > Paenibacillus sp. p3-SID1389. The sequence goes on from NZ_JALXVO010000089.1 coordinate 5,110, forward strand.
GGTTCCCAACCGATGATCTCTTCAGCCGGTTTATCCACGTTGGTGCTGTCGATCAAAGCTTGCGGTGTCCATACCACGCGCGGCAATTTTTGACCGGCAAGCACGCGGAGAGCGACTTCGACAGCGATTTGCCCTTTATATAGCGGGAACGAATCAATCGTAGCCGACAGTTCCCCTCTTCTGATGGATTCGTAAGCCTCGCCGATGCCATCGACGCCGACGACAAGAATCTTCTTGCCGGATGCTTTAACCGCTTCCACAACGCCGAGCGCCATTGTGTCGTTGTTCGCAAAGATCGCTTTCAGATTCGGATATTTTTTGATCCACGTTTCCGCCAGGTCCTTCGCTTTGGAGCGGTCCCAATCGGCATTTTGTTTCTCGACAATCTTGACGTCCGGGGCGTTTTCCTTCATCCAGTTTTCAAACCCGGCGGTGCGTTGACGTGCTGCAAACGCTTTCGGCATACCGATAACGATAGCGACTTCCCCTTCTTTGCCGATCTTGTTTGCGATCCACTCCGCAGCCAGTTCCCCGTTTTGAATCGCTCTCGGACCGACGTAGTTGGGAGCGGCGGCAATCAAGCCGTCATTGACGTTGATAACCGGGATCCCCGCTTTCTTCGCATCCTCGACGCCAGGAGTCAGGTTGCCGTCGGAAATAGGAGAGAGCAGCAGTGCGGAGTATTTTTTGTTGATCATGTCCTTCACGATGGAAAGCTGGCCTTGCTCGTCGCCTTCGTTCTGTGCGGCCTTTACGTCGATGCTGACCTCAATGCCGGCTTTTTGCAACGTTTCGGCTCCCGTTTCCATGCCCTTTTTCAGCGTTCTCCAGTATTCGTTTTCAAACGCTTTGGACACGCCGCCCAGCTTTACCGGGGAGTCCAGCTTCGGAATAGGCCCCAATTGCTCGCGCATGACTTTGAACTCCACGCCGTCTGCTTCATCGGGGTTGAAGGAGCCTGCAGGCTCGGATGCCGCTTCGGAAGTTGCGCCTGCAGCCGTTCCACCGGTATTGTTGTTGTCTCCCTTCGTGCTGCAGCCAACTACAAACAAAGAGCACACGACGATCAAAAGAAGCGCTTTCGACAAACCCGTTCTTTTCATTTTTCATTCCCCCCATAATGATATTTGCAAGCCTGAAGTGCAAAGCTTACTTCAGGCAGGCGAACATGATTTCTTGCGCGGCGATTGCATCGTTTCGGTCAATGATGGATTGGATTTTTTCCATGCCGATTTGATCGACCAAGCGGTTTAACTTCGTGTACATGGCGATATTGGCTTTCAGTTCCTCGAGCGGTTTTTCCCGCAACGGGAAGGTGTCAAAATAGATCACGCCGTCATAACCGTATTTTTTCAGATAAAAAACAAATTCGAGCGACTGGATAAAGTTGACCGATCCGACGAGCAACCCGTCGTCGTTCAATTTGTTGCCGTCATTGAGGTGGATGCCGTAAAGTTTGCCTCTTTCGGCTACCAAGGAAAGACCGTATGACGGATTTTCCGCTTTCATCAGCATGTGACAGAAATCCAGCGTGACACCAAGATTCGGAGCGCCAACGTCCCCGACCATCAGCAAAGTGTCGCTGTAGCTGGAAAGGAACGAATACGCGCGGGGCTGAAACGGTTTGTACTCAATGCTGATCTTCAAGTCCGAGCCGTATTCGCAGATTTCCGCAAAGGCTTGGGCGACCTGTTTCCACACCTTGGCATAATTAATCTGGAACGCGTAATCGAATCCTTCGTAACCCAACCAGATAATAATGTGGCTGCCGCCTAAGACCCGGCATGCGTCGATGGCTTGCTTGCAAAGTTCGATAGCCTTGCGGGCGGTATGCGAATCGGAATTGCCGAACTCCCCATTGACAAAATCGCTGCGGAACCGGGGAGCGACCGCATTCAGCGCAAGGCTGTTTCGTTCCAATGCCGCTTTGATTTCTTCCAGGGAATTATGCTGGAAGTGTTCGGGATAGTTCAGGTCTACATGGGTTAAACCTTCAACAGCGGCGATTTGGTCGATCGTTTCTACAATGGATTTGTTGGGAAAAGAATTCAGCCGAGTTGCAAATTTCATACATTGTTCTCCTTGTCAGTTTGTTATCTCTGTCACTCCTAGCCACTGTAAACACGAATTTCTTTGTAAATGGCTTTCTCTTCTTGCCGGAAAATTCACCTCGCTCCATGAAGATTTTGATGCACTTTGAACGAAAGTGAAAAATAATGAATCAAACTTTACGAAAATCATATATTCTCGCGCTAAAATTGTCAATACTTATCACTAAATTTCAATTTAGGTCAAATAATTTTGAATAAAAGTGATTTGATTTGAAAATATATGACCGTAGGCGAATGTTTTTGATCCGCTCTAGCCAGACCTGGAAGATGTGAAGATGACGTATCTGCTTATGCAGGCGGGCGAAGTGATCGGCATCAAGCTGCTCGGCCACTTGATCCTCGGGGCTGAGAATAGACTATTGCCATAACGCCCTAGTTATAACTACAATGATTACAACGGTGGTGAGACAATTGAAGCAGATCAGTACGCGCTTTTCGATGGCTGTGCATACTCTTTCCCTTATCGCTGTCAGTCCGAGGATTGCACCGGGGATTTCATTACGAGCAGCGTCAATACGAATCCGGTGGTGATCCGGAAGATCATGGGCATGCTGAAGAAGGCGGGGATGGTGGATGTTCGGCCGGGGGTGGAAGGCGCTTCCTTGCTCAAGGATCCCGACCGAATAACGCTCTTTGATATTTATCGGGCTGTGAATGTGACGGAGGAGAACCAGCTGTTCCGCATTCACGATAAACCCAATTTCGCTTGCCCGGTTGGGCGGAATATCGAGGAAGTCCTTCAAGCGGAATTGCAAGACGCGCAATCCGTTATGGAACGAAGACTGGCGCAAACGACGCTAGGCCAACTGATCCCGAAGTTCACATAAATAATGGCTCTTTTTTAGAGCTTTTATTTT